>DATEME010000200.1:0-9365 GCA_035275865.1 Candidatus Acidiferrales bacterium
TGAGCAGGGGCTCGCGGGCGGTTCAACGGTCAACGTGGACATTAAGAGCGGAACGGACCAGATCCACGGCGATGCTTACGAGTTTCATTACGACAACGCGCTGGAGGCCCACAACTACTTCGATACACAGAACAAAATCACGACCGTCCCCAAGGATATTTTCAACCAGTTTGGCGCGAGCCTGGGAGGGCCGATCAAGAAGGATAAGCTATTTTACTTTTCAAACGTGGAGTTCACGCGGCAGCGGCAGTTTGCCACCACGAATGCGACCGTACCGACGTTAGCAATGATGGGCGGCAATCTCCAGGGAAACGATCCGGCGAACGGACTGGCCGCAAATGCGGATGTTGTTTACGATCCGACAACCGGCGACGCGTCCGGTAACAATCGTACGCAGATCTTTGCCACCAATAACGCTTCCGATGCGGCTCATTATAACGCTCTATGCGCAAGCGCCATGTGCCCCAACATGATTCCCACCGGCCGCATCAGTCCCGTGGCGCAGAAACTCATAGGGCTTCTGAAACAAGCGCCGGGAAACTTCTTGCCAAGCACCAGCTCGTCGGCGCCATCGAGCAACTATCTGGCAGCCACAGATTTTGCGTTCAACCGGTTTACGACGGACGACAAAATCGACTGGAATGTTTCGGACAAATTTACGATGTACGGCCATCTGGGCTACCTCCGCTACAACGATCTGGACCCGCAGGAGTTTGGCGCGGTGGGAGGCGAGCCGATCAGTGGCTTCGGAGGGAACGAAGGCCAGGGTTCCGGGTACACCCTCACGTATACGATTACCGGCAATTACGTGGCGACGCCGCACCTGGTGATCGACGGCAACTTCGGCGTGACCAGGATGGTGACGGATTCGCAGCAACTTGATCTGAACAAGAACGAAGGTCTCGACGTTCTCGGAATTCCGGGCACAAACGGAACCCGTCGATTTGAGGGAAGCTGGCCGAGATTTGGCGTGAGCAGCTTTACCGACCTCGGTACCCATAACAATTACATGCCGTACCTGCGCAACGATCCTCAATTCTACTGGAGCGGCAACGCCAGCTGGATTCATAACAACCATACGGTTCGCTTCGGAGGCTCCATTTTCCTGCTCCACTTGAATCAACAGCAGCCCGAATGGAACGCCGGCGGTTCGGCGATGCCCGGCGCCGGAGGCTTTGACTTTGGAGCAGGTCCAACGCAATGCAAGAACTGCGCTACTGGCGCCAAGTCCACAGCAACAAACGCATACAATGACTACGCGACCTTCCTGCTCGGTCTGGACACCGCCTACGGCAAAAACATTCTCGTTCCCGACTACTTCCACACGAGAACTCATCAGCTTGGTCTGTTTGCCGGCGATCAGTGGCAGACCACAAGCAAGCTGACTCTGACGCTGGGCGTTCGTTGGGAATATTTCCCCATGCCGACTCGCGGAGGCAGCCGAGGCATGGAACGGTACGACCAGGCCAAGAACATGATGGAGATCTGCGGAGAAGGCGGCATCCCGACGGACTGCGGCGTTTCCGTCAGCAAGGCGGAATTCGCTCCGCGGTTCGGGCTCGCCTACCGGATACGGCCTAGTTTTGTAGTGCGAGCCGGCTACGGAATGACGAACGAACCTTACAACGTTGCCGATGCAGAACGGACGAACTATCCGGTCCTGATCCCGCTCTTCACCAGCGCCGATTCCTTCCTGGCGTCGGGTGTGCTTGACGCCGCGAGCCTTCAAAACAGTCCTGTAGGGCAAACGCTCCCGATAGGCATTCCTCTTCCACCGACGCCAGATCTCACACAAGGTGAAGTGCCGATCCCGGGAAACGTGAATCTCGTAACGGCACCAACTAATCTGCGCCGCGGCTACATCCAGTCCTGGAATTTCATGGTGGAGAAGGAGTTCCAACATGGTTGGGTCTTGCAGGCGGGCTATGTAGCGACGCGTTCGACCCGGCAACTCGGCTACATTGACATGAACGCCGAGAGTCCCATTGCTCCAGCCGGATGCATTCCTGGCAACAAGGCGGCGGAATGCGGCGGGCATCAGAGCGAGGCGCTGAACTTCGATTACGCCACATGTCCAAAGGATACTTCCACTACGCTGCTTGGTTGCCGCCAAGGCACGACTTCGATAATCACGCCTATCGGCAACAACCATTACGATTCTCTGCAAACTCAACTTGAGCATCGGTTTGCAGGCGGTTACGAGGTCCAGGTCTCGTATACGCTTTCAAAAACCGTCGGGCTTGCGGGCTATTCGAACGAAAAGAACGCCCCTTACATTCAGACGCCTGCTTTCTACGATCTGAATAAGGGTTTGGCCCCGCAGGACCGCAGGCACTCCTTCTCGACGACGTTCATTGCGGAATCGCCATTCGGGCACGGCGGGCACTTTCTGACCTCGGGAATTGGAGCCGCCATTTTCGGCGATTGGCAATTCAGCGGAACGATACGGAAGGTCTCCGGTAGCGTTTTCCAGATCCATGCCGGCGGCCAGTCATCCACAAACTTGAATGCTACGGTGGGAAACACTCAGCGCCCTGATCTCGTGAAGCCGTCGGTTGCGATTTTGAACCAGTACGGGTCCGGCACAAAGTGGTTTGATCCGACCGCGTTTGCTCCGGTGACCGATCTCAATCGCTTCGGGACTTCGCCGTTTTACCTGCTGCACGGCCCGCCGATGTTCAACATCGATTTCGGATTGGGTCGCAATTTCCGGCTTTCCGAGCGCTTTACTCTGCAGTTCCGGGCCGAGTCGTTCAATTTCACCAACACGCCGCATTTCAGTAACCCGAACGGCGATGAAAATTCGAGCTCCTTCGGTCAAGTCAACGGGCTAGCAAACGTCGGCAGGGACGGGGGAAGAGACGGACGGCAGTTCGAATTCATGGCGAAGCTGAGCTTCTAACAGGGAATCGGGCGACCCGGTTTATATCTTAAATATAAGGGCCGCCCGCCTTTATTTTCAGGGCGTAACGGCGGAACTATAGATTCAGATCGGAGTATTTCGACGTAACGTCGGTTTCGCCTCGCCCGCGCCGCACTGGAAGTTTTGGTGGCATTGTGCCGCGGGGATTGGACCAGCGGCCGGGAATGGCGAGATTGCATTTGGGGCAGCGGCCGTCGCGGAGCCGGTTTTCGCGCACGTCATGCCAAGAACGGCGAATCAGTAGCGTGCCGCACTGGGGGCATGACGTATTCGCCGCGTCAGTGTAGATATTTCCCTCGTAGACGTAGTGCAAGCCGACTTCCTTGGCGATTGTGCGCGCTTTATGAAGCGTTTCCGGCGGCGTCCCTGGCTTATCGCGCAGCTTGAAGTCGGGATGGAACGCGGTGAAGTGCAAAGGAACATCCGGGCCGAGATGTTCGAGAACCCACTCGGCGAGCGCGCGAGTTTCCTCAGGCGCGTCGTTGAGTGTCGGAATCATTAAATTCGTCAGCTCAAACCAGACGTTTGTTTCGTTTTTCAGCCATTCGAGCGTATCGAGCACTGGCTTGAGGTGCGTCAACGTGATCCGGCCGTAGAAATTTTCAGTGAAAGCTTTCAGGTCGATGTTGGCTGCGTCAACGTGATCGTAAATATCGTGGAAAGCTTCGCGCGTGATGTAGCCGTTCGATACCATCACGGTATTGAGGCCGCGTTCGCGCGCAGCGAGGCAAATATCGATCACATATTCGCCCCAGATCGTCGGCTCATTGTAGGTAAAGGCGATCGATGGGCAGCCGTGTTCGATGGCAAGCCCAACCACATCTTCGGGCGGGACGTGTGCTGAGCGAACCTGATCGGCGCGCGATTTGGAAATGTCCCAGTTCTGGCAAAAGAAGCAGCCCATGTTGCATCCGGCAGTGCCCATCGAAAAGACGCGCGTCCCGGGCAGAAAATGGCTCAGAGGCTTTTTCTCGATCGGATCAATCTGAATCGCGGCCGGATGCGCGTAGCCGAGGGTATAGAGCTTGCCGCCCTCGTTGGCACGAATGAAACAGAATCCGGCTTGTCCTTCGCCGATATGGCAGTGGCGCGGGCAGAGGTAGCAATGCACCTTGCCGTTCGCTTCGGATTCCCACCAGCGCGCTTCGTGCAACTCGCCCGACTTTTGAAGAGACTTCAGGGATTCCATGGGAGTGTGCCGATGTTTTATTATACGCCGCCAATGCGACCTCATGAAATCGGGGAGCGGGTAGAGCCGTGAGTCGTGTCCTACACCTGCAGGGCATCTACACGCTACAACCGCAGGGCATTGATCAACGCAGAAAGCGCAGGCGGTTGCTGTCGTCTGCTCGGGTAATAGAGGAAGAATCCCGGAAACGGTTGGCACCAATCTTCCAGCACGCGGACGAGCTCCCCGCTTTCGAGTTGCAGCGCGACTCGCTCGTCTGAGACAAAGGCAAGGCCCACGCCGTCTATTGCGGCGCGAACCAGGGTCTCCTCATCGTCAACGATGAGAGGTCCGATGACCGCTACGGAAAGAGATTTCTTCCCCTTATCGAACTCCCACCGATACACGCCTGCTGTTCCATGACGGAAGTTGATGCAGAGATGCTTGAGCAGATCCTGCGGCGTCTTCGGCTTCGGGCGCGACTTGAAATATGCGGGCGCGCCCACGATGGCAGCCCGGTGGTCCTTGGATACACGGACCGCGATCATGTCCTTTTGTATGTACTCGCCGAAATGAATCCCTGCATCGAAGCCCCCCGCAACGATGTCCATGCGGCTGTCGTCAGCGGTGATATCGAGAACCACGTCCGGATAATCGCGCGCAAACTTCGCCAGTTTCGGTCCAAGCACCGCCGCTCCGGCAAACCTCGGCACGAGCAATCGCACGCGCCCTGCGGGTTTGTCGCGTAAGCCGGAGAGTTGTTCCAGCGCATCGTGGACTTCGGTGAGAGCTGGGCGCAGGCGCCCAAGAAGTTGTTCCCCGGCTTCGGTCGGCGCGACACTGCGTGTTGTCCGCGAAAGCAGGCGCACTCCTAGTCCTTCCTCAAGCCCCCGAATTGCGTGGCTGAGCGCGGAAGGAGAAACGCCCAACCGTTTGGCGGCCTTCGTAAAGCTGCGCTCCTCCGCTATCGCGAGAAAGGCGGCAAGAACGCTCAGATCGTTGCGTATCATTTGTGAATTCTACTCACAAGCTCTTGTCTTTTATACATACTACTCAAAAACGGCTTTTCGGCATATTTTGAAGTCGATGGAGAGGAGAAAAGTTTGCAGCGGTCGTTCAGCGAAGGAGACGCGATTTAGGAACAGTGCCGCGTCGGCCGCAGCGTGCGCTTCGCTGGACAAGCGCGCAGCCAGGAAGGAGTAGAAAATGCCCCACGTCATCGTCAAGCTCTGGCCCGGAAAATCAGACCAACAGAAAGCACGTCTCGCCGACAAAATCACAAAAGACGTCGCGGACGTTCTCAATTACGGAGAAGAGTCGGTGTCAGTCGGCTTCGAAGAAATCCGTTCCCAGGACTGGAAAGAGAAAGTCTACAAACCGGACATCCAGGATAAATGGGACAAGCTCTACAAGAAGCCGGGATACGAGATGTGAAGGATTCACGGAAACAGCTGAAAGCGAGGATAAATCGATGAAAGGAACAGTTCTCTATGGACGGGGCGACGTTCGCTTCGAAGAGTGCGAAACGCCAAAGATCATCGAACCTACCGATGCCGTGATCCGCATTGCGGCGACATGCGTCTGCGGGTCTGACTTGTGGCCATATCGTGGCATCCAGCCGATTGCTCAGCCAACCCCGATGGGGCACGAGTACTGCGGCATCGTTGAAGAAGTCGGCAGAGAGGTCAGGAACATCAAACGCGGCCAGTTTGTGGTCGGCTCGTTCGCCACGTCGGACAACACCTGTCCCCATTGCCGATACGGTTACCAATCCTCCTGCATGCGTCGTGAGTTCATGACGAGGGCGCAGGCGCCATTTCTGCGCGTGCCGCTGGCGGACGGGACGCTGGTGCCAACGCCCGGCGTGCCGTCCGACGACCTAGTGCCGAGCCTGTTGACGACCTCGGACGTGCTGGGCACAGGTTGGTTCGCTGCTGACGCGGCGAACGTAAAACCGGGATCGACGGTTGCGGTGGTCGGGGATGGCGCGGTCGGCCTGCTCGGTGTGCTCTCGGCCAAGCAGATGGGGGCCGCACGAATCATTGCGATGAGTCGTCACGCATCTCGGCAGAAGCTCGCCCGTGAATTTGGCGCCACTGACATCGTGACTGAGCGAGGCGATGAAGGCGTGGCGCGCATCAAGGAGCTGAGCAACGGAATCGGCGCGGACTCAGTGCTGGAATGCGTCGGCACTCAGGAGTCCATGATGCAGGCGATCAAATCCACCCGGCCCGGCGGCTACATCGGTTATGTCGGCGTGCCGCACGGAGTGTCGCTGGACGGTGAGCATTTGTTCTTCTCTCACGTCCATCTGCACGGTGGACCGGCTCCCGTGCGCCGCTACCTGCCTGATCTAATCAACCTCGTTTTGGACAGAAAGATCAACCCCGGCAAGGTGTTCGATCTGGTTCTCCCTCTCGATCAGGTTGCGGAGGGCTATCGTGCAATGGACGAGCGCCGGGCGATCAAAGCCCTGCTAAAGCCGTAACACAACAACACGACAGCCAAGAAGACGGAAGCCACGGAAAGGCAACGCCTGCCACCGATGAAATCTGGCCGGGGCCAGGGGGCGAAGCACCGAAAGCTTACGCATGGTAGAACATGTGGACCGCATGAAAAGAACAGTGCTCGTTACGGGTGCTAACCGCGGCATAGGCCTTGCCATCGCTCGCCAACTCGCCGAGCTTGGGAATTCGGTCTTGCTCGGGTCGCGTGATCTGAAGGCCGGCGAAGACGCCGCTAAATCTCTTCGGCGCCGCGAACTCGATGTTGAACCGATCCACATGGATCTCGCTGATCCGGCGGTCATCGATGCCGCCCTCAACGATCTCGACAAATCTGGCGCTCACGTGGACATCTTGGTGAATAACGCAGGAGTTTTACACGAAAAGCCAATCCTTGAACTAACGGATGCAGAGACCGCCGACTCCATTGCCGTGCATTTGGCCGGTCCGCTTCGCCTCATCCGCGCGCTCGCGCCGAGTATGGTCGCGCGCGGATATGGCCGAATCGTCAACGTGTCTTCCGGCTGGGGCTCATTCGCCGAAGGCATGGGTGGACCCGGTCTCTATGGAGTGACGAAAGCTGCGCTAAACGCGCTCACCGTACGGCTCGCGAAAGAACTCGCGCCCGCGGTCAAGGTGAATGCGATGTGTCCTGGGTGGGTGCGGACGCGCATGGGAGGACGGAGCGCTCCTCGAAGTCCCGACGAGGGTGCGGATACTGCCGTATGGCTCGCTACATTAGCGGACGATGGTCCGACCGGTGGCTTTTTCCGGGAACGAAAGCGCATTGATTGGTGACTTCGCGAACGATCAGCGGAATGCCTTCCGTCGGTGGTAAATTTCCCCTTTGACAGGTCTCGCATTTGCCGCGATAATAATTCGTACCGCGATTCCTTTTGGAGGATGTCGAGCCCTTTGCGGACCGGCCCGAAGTACATCTTTGTAACGGGCGGCGTGGTTTCTTCGCTGGGCAAAGGAGTCGCAGCAGCCTCCATCGGCCGTTTGCTCGAGAGCCGCGGCCTTCGCGTCACCCTCCAGAAGTGCGATCCCTATTTGAATGTCGATCCCGGAACGATGTCTCCCTATCAGCACGGGGAAGTGTTCGTAACGGATGATGGCGCCGAAACCGACCTCGACCTTGGCCATTACGAACGGTTCACCTCGACGCGCCTCACGCGCGATCATAACTGGACCACTGGCCGCATCTACGAGTCGATTATCGCCAAAGAACGGCGCGGCGATTACCTGGGCAAGACCGTGCAGGTGATCCCGCACGTCACCGACGAAATTAAAGCCGCATTTCGCAAAGTCTCCGATGGCGTCGATATTGTGCTCGTCGAAATCGGCGGCACCGTGGGTGACATCGAATCGCTGCCGTTTCTCGAGGCGATTCGCCAGATGCGCCTCGAACTCGGCGCGGAAAATGTGGTGTTTGCGCATCTCACGCTGGTGCCGTATATCCCCACCGCCGGCGAATTAAAAACCAAGCCGACGCAGCACAGCGTAAAAGAGCTGCTCAGCATCGGAATTCAGCCCGATATTTTGATTTGCCGCAGCGATCGTCCGCTGGGCGCCGACCTAAAAGGGAAAATCGCGCTTTTTTGCAACGTGGCGGAAAGCTGCGTAATTTCCGCGCCGGACGTTGCCAATATTTACGAAGTGCCGATGTCGTTTGCGGCCGAGGGGCTCGATGAACAGATTTTGCGATTGCTTCATCTGGAAGCGCCGCCGCGCGACCTGAGCAATTGGCTGGCGATGCTTGAGGCGCTCGAGCAGCCGCAAGGCGAAGTCCATATCGGCGTGGTAGGGAAGTACGTGCAGCTCGAAGACGCATACAAGAGTCTGCGCGAGGCTCTTGTGCACGGGGGGCTTGCGAGTCGCTATCGTGTGGTGATCGATTGGATTGAAGCGGAAGAGATCGAATCGCCGGCGGACGCCGAGCGGCTGCTACGGAACGTGGATGGGATTCTCATTCCGGGCGGATTCGGCAAGCGCGGAATTCAGGGCATGGTTCACGCGATCACCTATGCGCGCGAGAAGAAAGTGCCGTTTTTCGGAATTTGCCTCGGGATGCAGTGCGCCACGATCGAATATGCGCGAACCGTTGCAAAGCTGGAACGCGCTGACAGTACCGAATTCGATCCTGGCACGCCCAACCGCGTGATCTACAAATTGCGTGAGCTTTTGGGCGTGGAAGAAATGGGCGGCACGATGCGCCTGGGAGCATGGGCGTGCAGACTCGAGCCCGGCTCATTTGCGGCGCAAGCCTACGGCGCCGCAGAAATCTCCGAGCGCCATCGCCATCGTTACGAATTCAACGCCGAATATGCCGATATCCTCACGCGTGGCGGATTCCGCATCACGGGGCGCACGCCGGACGGAGTTTATGTAGAGATCGTCGAGGTGCCCGATCACCCCTGGTTCCTCGGCTGCCAATTCCATCCTGAATTCAAATCAAAGCCGCTGGCGCCACACCCGCTGTTTGCGGCGTTCATTCGCGCCAGCATCGAAAATCGGCGCCAGCAGCCAACGGCAAACGCCGAATCTCGCTCCGCTCAGGCGCATTCCCACACTTCGCAACCGCACGCCCGCGCCGCTGATTCCGCGCAATAGCCCGAAAATGCCAGCGAGAAACGCCGTTCGTGTGCTTTCTAATCGCAACTGCCAAGAATTAAAAATCGACGTAAGTGCATGAAAATAAAGGAAAGCGATGTCGTCTAATCGCAACTGCCAGGGCGGTTTTCAAAGAGACTCTAGCTGTTTCCAGCGT
>DATEME010000201.1:0-5584 GCA_035275865.1 Candidatus Acidiferrales bacterium
TGGCTGGTGACTAGTAAGTATGTGCGGGCGCTTGAGGCGGAGGTTGAGCGGCTGCGGGCGGAGAATCGGGCGTTGATGAATTCGATTTTGGGAATTGCGGGGATTCCGCCGGTGATGACCCAAAGTGCTCCGGCCCAACCGCCGACGAATGCTCCGAGGTCGACGAGCAATGGAAAGGTGGCAAACGGGAGCGCGGTTGTTGCGCCCGTGAGAAAACGATCCTGGCAACAGGTAAACCGAGCGCTGGAGATTGAGGCGGCGAAGAAGAAGGCGCCGGGGAAGGTGTGAGAAGCAAGGAAGTAGAGAAGCAAGGAAGCAAGGAAAAACCACTTCATTTGCGCGAGGAGCGCACAGCCGGGAGTGACTGTGCCACAAGGGCAATGTCGGCGGTCCGGAAAAGTAAGAGGGGTCCTTTCCGCCACGGCGGACCTGCGGCGCTACGTTCAGGATGACGGCATTTTAGTTTTGGATCTTGCGGGACTACTTGTGCGCTGTTGGATAGTACGAAAAGCAAAATCGGTTATTGATGTTGAGTTCAGGCGAGGACGGGATGTCCACACAGATGAGCAGTCAGCAGGGAGATGCGGGAGCGATGCCGATGACAACGGCGCCAGGAAATCGCCCAGGCAGGAGCCTCGGGGCTGGGGACGAGGGGATGGGAACTGTGAAGTCGGCCGGCGAACGACCCGAGGCTGAGGCTGGGCCTCAGAAGCTGCCGGGAGCGAGCGTCGCGGAGAATGCGTTGAAATACGGTCTGAATAATGAGCGGCTGCCTGAGAAGTTGCAGGATGCGTTGCGGCGGCTCGTATTTCAGTATTCGACCGAGTCGGAGTTGACGCGGCGGCAGGAGATCCGGCGAATCAAGCAGGCGCATCAATTCTGGCGCGGGCTGCAATATCTGTGGTGGAACGAACGCGATCAGAATTGGCATCTGCCTTTTGAGCAAAGGCTGCTGGACAACAGCTCGCTCGACTCGATGCCACGCTACGAGTTCGTGACGAACATTTACCAGGCGTTTGGATTGTCACTGGTGTCCGTGCTGTCGCAGGACGTGCCACGCGTGAGATTTTTCCCGACTTCGGCGCAGGCGGAAGAGGATGTGGCCGCAGCAAAGGCGGCGACGGAGGTGGCGGATCTCGTCGAGAGGAATAATCGTATTGGGAATTTGATTGTCGATGAGGCATTTCATCTTTGGACGGACGGCAAGGTCGGCGCGTACGTGCGGTACGTGGTGGATGGGCAGCGGTTTGGATTTCATCCTGAATCCGAGATTGGCGAGCGCGAGGTGAAGATCGGGGCGGATACGTATGTTTGTCCGGAGTGTGGCGGGGAAACGCCGGCCGATGCGCGCGCGAACGGCGCGACGGGAAAGGCTGAGGCGGCGGTGAGCCAGGCGGACGGCGATGCGGGAGCGCCGAGTTTACTGAGCTGCGCGCAATGCGGCGCGTTGTTGACCGAGGAGGATTTTGTCGCGGCGGAGACGATTACGGTCCCCGGCGAGACGCGCTTGAGAGTGCCGAACGGGCAAGAGGTAATCACGATTGTCGGCGGATTGGAGTTGAAGACTCCGCCATGGGCGAACGAGATGCATGAGTATCCGTATCTCCAGTGGAACATGGAGGTGCATCTGGCGCGGTTGCGTGCGGCGTATCCGCATGCGGCGGAGAAGATTGGGGCGCCCGTGGCTTCGGGGGCGCAGGAATATGAGCGGCTTGCGCGATTGGCGCAATCGCAGGGCGGGCCGTTGACTGAAGGCGGCGACTTCAATACGAACCTGATTACTTTCCAGAGGACGTGGTTGCGCCCTTGGGCGTTTTTCGCGCTGGACGATAAGGAGCTGCGGGATGAGTTGCTGACGCTGTTTCCGGATGGCGCTTATGTGGCATTTGCGGGAGATGTTTACTGCGAATCGCGGAACGAGGGCATGGACGATCATTGGCGCGTGCTGCACGCGCTGCCGGGCGATGGGTCGAGCGGCCGGCCAGCGCTGGGCGATTCGTTGATCAGCGTGCAGGAGCGTTTTAACACGCTTTCGAATTTGCAGATGGAGACGTACGAGTATGGGATTCCGCCGATTTATGCGGACAGCGAAGTGCTGGATTTCGATTCGCTGCAAAATCAGACAGCGGAGCCGGGGTCGCATTATCCAGCGCGGGCGAAGCCGGGGCAATCGTTGGCTGCGGGATTTTTCCAGCCGGCCGCGGCGGAGGTGCCGCCTGATCTGGCCGAACACGCAGCGAATTTGATGGGGCCGATCGCGCAATTTTTGACGGGCGCGTTTCCGGCGCTGTTTGGCGGAGCGATGTCGAATAACGACACGGCTTCGGGTTATGCGATGGCGCGCGACCAGGCGATGGGCAGGATCGGGCTTGTATGGAGGCGGATGAAATTTTTCCATGCGGACCTGATGTTGCTGGCGGTGGATTGTTTCAGGAAGAACAGGCCGAACGACGTGGAGGTGACGCTGCTAGGGGCGGGCGCGGCGTTTGAGTCACAGTGGATACGGCTGGCGGATTTGAAGGGGAATTTGTTCAGTTATCCGGAGACGGATGAGCAATATCCGACGCTATGGTCGCAACAACGCGCGGTGCTGCTGCAACTGCTGGGCAGTCCTGATCCGCAGATTCAGGGTGTGTTGGCGCATCCGGAAAATATGGCGCTTGTGAAGCGGCTGATCGGGCTCGAGGAGTTGGTGGTGCCCGATGAAGAAGTGAGGGCCAAGCAGTATCGCGAGATCGCGCAGCTCGTCGCCGAGGTGCCCGTGATTCGGCGCGACGATGGGACGGGGATTGAGGTGATGTTGCCGAGCATCCTGCCGGATGAGTTTGCGGATAATCATGCGGTGGAGCTCGAAATTTGCATGCGGTGGTTTTCGTCGGACGCGGGGCAGGTGGCGAAGATTGAGGCGCCCGCAGGGTATGCGAACGTGAAGGCGCATGCGATGTTTCACCGGGACTATTTGAAAAAGAGGCAGGCGGAAGCGCAGAGGGTGAATTGAGCGGTGGAACAGCCAGTGCGTAACGGCCGCACTTTCGGCGCGAGTGAAAAATGAAGAGTGATCCTGCGCGTTATCGGGCTTCACTTCGGGAGTTTTTGGGAAACGGAGGAGAGTGGCTAGTAGCTAGTGGCGAGTGGCTAGCGGACCCACGCCCATCTCATCGGCTGGGGCCGTTTGCTAAAAAGAGCCGCTCAACCTAGGCTCTAACGCCAGCGTTACGAAACCATACTTACTGCGGAACCAGTCTCTTCAGCCACTCGTTAGAAGGCGCGCTCGACGGAGCTGGAGCTGCGCGCGTAAGCCATCTTTTGCTGCGGCGGGGGCGCGACGAGACGCACGACATGCAGCAGGCGTTCGGGCTTGAAAGGCTTCGCCATGCAGACGACGGCACCGAGTTGGTGGCTGGTGGCGTAGTCGGCCGGCTGAGCTGAGCGGGTGAGAAGAATCACGGGGACGCGCTGGAGGCGCTCGTTGCGCTTGACGATGAGGCAGAGGTCCTGGCCGGACATATCTTTGGCTTCGACTTCAGCGACGAAGACGGCAGGGATTGTGGACTTCAGGACTTCGAGGGCCTCATTGGCGCTGGCGACGACGATGACAGTGTAGCCGTCGGGCTGAAGCGTGGTACGCATGATCTCGGCGGTGCGCTGATCGGATTCGACAGCGAGAACGACGGATTGCTGGGTCTGTGTCGCAGGTGCAGGGGAAGTAGACGCGGCGGCGCGCGAAACTCCGCTTCTGGCGGCGACAAATTGAACGGCAACGGCGAAGCGGTTACCAGGCTGTTCTGAAACGCGGACGACCTCGGCGGGCTCAGGTTTGTTTAGCGCAGTGGCAGCTGCCGAGTACGGGAATGTGACGTCGATCGACTGGCCCACAGCGTAGGTTGAGCGCGTGCTCAGGAAAAGCAGGCCGTCGCGGGAGACATCGACACTGGTGCAGATCTCTTCGGCGGCGCCCGATGGGGCGGCGAATCGGACTTGAACCTGGGCGCTGATCTTGGCGCGTTTGCGGCGGCGCCGGTCATTGGCTCCGGTAAATGAGCGGGTCGCGGCGGAAGATTGGGCCGTGACGGTTGCGACTGGTGCAATTGTGGTCCCCATTTGGCTACCTCTTTGTTAGGTCGAGCGAGGCCGCCCTAGCGGCGTGGCTTCGTCGGCTGGTGAATTGAGTTTCCCAATGCGAAGCGCCGGGCGGAATAGTACGTTCGTTTCAATTTCGCTGTACCTTCGGCGGGGTCTTATTGGCGGACGGGGGCGGCCGTGGCAGGCTGCAAAAAAGGGTAATTCATCACCTCGGGGCTAAAGCCCGTTGAATACAGGCGGCTTATGTCGGAGCTGAAGCTGCGGCCCCCTAAAAACCATTTTTCTTCCGCGTTACCGCTATTTCCAAAAGTTTTTGACTGAACGACGGAGGGTGTCTATGGGGGTTGTTTTGACGGACCGGGCTGAAGTCGCCCAAGAAAGGGACGGGCGCGGCAGCGTGCAGAGTGGCACGCGAGAACGGACTGCAGAGGCGAATCGAAGACTCAGCGACGATGAGATATTGGGGCTGGGGGTACGTTCGAGGAGCAGAAAGGCGACTGCCGACAATGAGTATGCGGACCTCGAGGACTTTGCGACGGCCGCGTCGCAAGAGTCTGGAGACGCTGCGGAGCAGATCCGCAATGCAGACGGACAGCCGAAGTATGACGATCCGGAAGGCGACGGCGAGGAGTATCGCGATGTTTTTGAGGCCAAGCCGGAGCTGAAACGAGTTTGGGATCAGGCGCGGGCTTACCGGGAGATGTTCGGGACGCCTGAGGAAGCTGGGGCGGCGACGAAGATGGTGGCGGATCTTCGTGCGATGGACGCGCTATTTTTCTCGAAGCGTGCGGAGGACAAAACGGAGTTGGCAAGGCTGGTGGCGAAACTCGATGCCGATGCATTTGATGCGCTAGCGAAAGCCATGAGCGATCTGGCGGCTGAAAGGCAAACCTCACGGGGCGCCGACGATGCTGGGGAAGGTCAGGCGAGACCCGCTGAGAATTCTGCCGACGCGGCAAGAGCGCGACGCGAATTTTTGCAGGCGGCTAACGCGGATGCGGTCAGGGGAGTGCTTCAGGCAATCGAGGCCCGCGTGGAACGCGTGTTGCCGGAAAACGTCTCCAAGGCGGCGCGGAACAGAGTGGTGGGCGAGATTTATCGAGACCTAGACAAATCGCTTCAGGCGAATCCGGATTTCGCGAAGCATGTGCGCAGCGCGTTGCGAGCAGGGAATTTCGACGCTGGGCATCAGAATGCGGTCGCGTCACTCGTAGTTGGACGGGCGAGACAGAGTTTGCCTAGCGTGGCGAAGCGGGTGCTGAACGAATGGACTTCGACGATCCTGGCGGCGAACCAGGATCGGAGAGAGAAGCAACGTTCGGCGGAAAGCCGGGTGGATATTGCGGGCGCGCACGGAGGGAAGGACGCGCAGAGGGCGCGGTCACCGCGGGATATCGATTACAGCCGGATGTCCGACGCGGATATTTTGAATTTGTAGTGTTGTGCGTTTGCGTGAAGCCGGTGTCGTTACAGAGCGAGGAGCTGGCTTCGATAAGAACGA
>DATEME010000202.1:0-10082 GCA_035275865.1 Candidatus Acidiferrales bacterium
CGACGGCCTACCCGTGAAGGAATCGTGTGTATTCGCCGCGAATTTTCTCTGGTCCGCGCGCACGATGGTCGGCGAGCAGCTCGTGCTTATTGTGCATCCGGAGCCGGGCAAAGAATTGACTCCTGCTATTGCCGAAGAGATCGCGCAGCGCAACCGACGCCTGGCAAATTACAAGCGCGTCGGAGGCTACTTGGTTTGGGATCGCGATTTTCCGCTAACGGCTTCGCTCAAATGCAAGCGCGGAGAATTGGCGGGGCAGATTCGCGAGGTTCTGGGCCGCGAAAGCGTCGTGCCGCTGTAGAATCAAGCGCCTGTCAAATCACGGATCATCATTTTGAACACTGAGAAGACGCGGTTCTTAGCGATCATGAATCCTGCCGCGGGCGGCGGCCGCTGCGGAGCACTCGCACCTGCTGCGCTTGAACGCGTGAGGTGCGCACTCGACGCGAACGGCGCCACACTCGCGACCGTCCAGACCAAAAAGGCGGGCGAGGCTACCGAGCTGGCGCGTGCAGCGTATACCGAAGGCATTCGGCATTTCCTCGCGGTCGGCGGGGACGGGACCTCCTACGAAATCATCAATGGCATTTTCCCCGAATCACTCGAAAATGGGCGAATTTCTTTAGGTTTTCTTCCTCTGGGGACGGGCAATTCCTTCTTGCGCGACTTCACAACAGAGGGCGTGGAGCAGACGATCGCCGCAATTGCAGAGGGTCGGTCGCGCGTTTGCGACGTGATACGAGCGCGGCACGCGACCGGCGAAATCTATTTCATAAACGTGCTCAATCTCGGCTTCCCGGCTGACGTCGCCGAACTCACCAATCGCCGTTTTAAATCGCTCGGCGAGACGGGCTACATCCTCGCGGTCTTCGGCCGGCTCGCTTGGCTTTTTTACGGCACGTTTCCGCACCGCGTAGGTTCGCGTGATTGGGACCGGCGGCCGAGCCTCTTTCTTGCGTTCACCAACAGCAAATTCACGGGCGGGAAAATGATGATTGCGCCTAAGGCAGATTCCGCGAACGGAAAAATCGAATATGTACGCTGGGCGCCCATCGGCCGCGCCCGGCTGCTGTGGCTTTTTCCGCGGCTCTTTACAGGCACGCACATCGACCATCCCCTCGCGACACGAGCTGCCGTGGACCGAGTATCATTCGACCTTGGCGAGCCTGTAAACGTCGTGGTGGATGGCGAGAACCTCAAGCTCAAATTGCAATCGCTCGAAATTCTACCCGCCGCGCTGGACGTCATCGTATGAAAAAAGTCTGGCTCACGTTGCGCTCGCTGATCTTGTGGGCTATTAGCGGAGCGCACTTCGGGATCGTTTGCACGTTCCTTGTCTTTCTCGGAATCTTCATCGATCCGCGCAAGAACGATTGGCCGCAGCGGGTCTTTTTTCGAAATATTCTTCGTTTCGCGGGCGTCCGATTTGAAGTGCGGCGAGCTCCCGGCTTCGATCCCAAGCGTACGAGTATCTTTATCTGCAATCACGTGAATATTTTCGACCCGTTCGTAATCTATTCGGCGATTCCCCAATTTGTGCGAGGCTTCGAGCTGGAATCACACTTTAGAGTTCCAATCTATGGCTGGATGATGGGGCGTTTTGGAAATATTCCGGTGCCCGACGCGCGCAGCCGCGAAGGTATCGAACGAATGAGCCGAAAGGCGAAGGAAGCTCTCGATTCCGGCATCAGTCTGATCGCGTTCGCCGAAGGTTCGCGGACGCGCGACGGCCACGTGCAGCGCTTTCATAAGGGCGTTTTCCGCCTCGCGCAACGGTTCGGCACGCCGATCGTGCCGATGAGCATCGTCGGCTCCTACCAGTTTTTCCAGACCGGCAACTGGATGCTCCATCCCGGAAAAATCACGGTGTATCTGCACGATACGATTGAGACCGCGGATGTGGAGCGCGCCGACGTCAATCAGTTAGCGGAGCGTGTGCGGAACATCATTGGAGAGCCTGTGGAAGAATCGCTGAAGTCTGTTTATACTACGTCTCAGGCAAGCAGTGTGGAGCAGACCGGAGCGTGAGCCGGGCTGGCAGCGGGGCTAATGCGAATCTGTAGGGTGGGGACCTTTGCAGATTGGCGCTTCCATCCAAAGCGACACGTTGCTGAGAATGCGTGCGCTGGGACGCCACGGCGCTCGAAACGCGCAGGCTGGGTATGAGCGAAAACGGGAAGCACAACCGGCGTTTTCCGCGAATCGCAACGCCGAGTGGTGTTTGGGTCGCATGGCAGCAGGACGGTCAGAAACAGTCCGTTTGTCGCGTATGCGATCTGAACATTGGCGGCCTTTTTATTGCAACAACCACACCGGCATCGATTGGCGCTGTAATTTCCGTTCTGTTCTCCGTTCCGGAGGGCGAAATCCGAGGACATGCGACGGTCCGCAACGTGAAGGCCGGCGAGGGAATGGGAGTCCAGTTCACGGCGATGGGCGGTCAGGATACGGACCGCCTGCGAAGGCTCGTTGCGCGTCTTCTCGATACGGCTTCCAGCCAGCACGCGTGAGCGTGAGCATGGATGCCGGGCCTCAGGCGCGGTCGTTGCGCTTATTCTTTTCCGGGCCTTTTGATCCCCAGTTCGCGAAGCTTCTCCTGCAGACTCTGCCTGTGCAGGCCGATTTCATCCGCCGTTTTTGAGACGTTCCATTGATGAGCCTTCAACCGGCGCGACAGGTATTCGATTTCGAATTTCCGTTTTGCTTCACGGAAGTCCGGCTCGCTAAGGAATGCCGCATCGCCGCCGCGCACCGTCAGAGTGACGCCACCGCCACGAATTTCTTCGGGCAAATCTTCCGCTCGAATCTGTTCGCCGCTTGCCAGAACAATCGAGCGCTCGATCGCATTGCGCAATTCCCGCGCGTTTCCGGGCCATTCGTAACTTAGAATTGCATTCATTGCTTCTCGGCCCAGGCACACCTTACGCCCGTGCCGCGCGCTGAGTTGTGCGACGAAAGCCTCGATCATCCCCGGAATATCCTCTTTGTGATCGCGCAGGGACGGTAGCTCCAGCGTGATCACACGCAGCCTGTAATACAAATCTTCGCGAAAACGCCCGGTGGCAATCTCTTCTGGAAGGTTCCTGTGCGTTGCGCTCAGCAACCGAACATCGACTTCGACCGGCTGCGAGCCGCCGAGGCGCTCGATTGTGCGATTCTCAATCGCACGTAGGACTTTCGCCTGCGTCACGGGATTCATGTCGCCGATCTCATCGAGGAAAAGCGTCCCGCCGGAGGCGAGTTCGAATTTGCCTTTGCGCTGCTGAGCCGCGCCCGTGAAAGCGCCCTTTTCATAGCCGAAAAGTTCGGATTCGATCAAATTTTCCGGCAGTGCGGCGCAGTTTACGGCGACGAACGGCTTTGCCGCTCGGCCTGAACGCGCATGTATCTCCTGTGCGAGAAGATCCTTCCCAGTACCGCTCTCGCCGAGAATGAGAATGGTCGCGTCAGTCTTTGCAGCGCGTTCCGCCATCTCGAAGACACGCCGCATTGATGCGGTTGCGCCGATCATTCGCCCGAATTGGCCATCGGCGACGAGTTCGCGGCGCAGGCGCTCATTTTCGGCGCCAATATCAGCCACTCGCAGCAGATTTGCTACACGCGCACGCAGTTCGGCAATGTCGAAGCCCTTGACGATGTAGTCGGCGGCTCCGGTTTGCAGCGCTTCGACGGCCTTCCTGGCGGTATCCAGCGCAGAAACGATCAAGACCGGCGTTTCGTGCCCGCTAGAGCGCATCCAACGCAGCAACGAAAGACCGTCTTCACCAGGCATGACGATATCGAGAAGGATCAGATCCGGCGGCGCAAACGAAAATGCCGTTCGGGCCTCGTCAGCCGTGCCTGCTTCGACGATCTTGTAGGCTGGTTCGAGCGCGCGGCGCATGCCGTAGCGGGCCGCCGGCTCATCGTCCACAATTAGGACCGTTCGCATATTCGAATTTGGCGAATGACACAACGAAAGAAAACAGCTCTAAGACGCCGTTACACCCGGAAGCGCGCGCCCAGCTTTCAGCTCCCGCCACGTATATACGACGCGGTGAATCACGGTAAGCGTGGACATTGTGGCGATCACCCACAGCGCCTGCGCCATGCGGTTGAACAGTCCGCCCAGGATCAACAACACCAGCCTCTCCGGCCGCTCGAGAAATCCGACTTTGCACGAAGGAATCAGCGATTCGGCGCGAGCGCGTGAGTAACTCACCATGAAAGAGCTGGCCATTGCCACAGCGGCAAGCGCCAGATAGAAAAAGCGCTGAATCAAGGTGTAATGGACCACGAAGCCCATATAGAGGGCGAGATCGGAATAGCGGTCGAGCGTGGAATCGAGAAAGGCGCCAAATGCAGTCACGCGGCCGACGCGGCGCGCCACTTGGCCGTCCGCCATATCGAGAAAACCCGCAAGAAAAAGAACGGCGGCGCCCTGCCGGAAATGGCCCATCGCGAAGCAAGCCGCTGCCCACGAATTCACGGCCAGGCCGAGAAAAGTGAACATGTTGGGCGTAAGCCCAGTAGCGGCGAGGCCGCTCACCACATGGCGCAACAGCCAGCCCGCGCCTTCTCCTATCCAGTAGGTTGCCGGTCGTTTTTTATCCGAGCGAGGACTCTCCATCGGTTTCGATGATAACACCGAAACGCAAGTGGTTATGAGGCTGCAGCGCTAGAGAGAAATTGGCGAATGCGAGGGAGCGGAGGAACCCCGGCCCGTCCTGCGCCCGGAAAACCTGTGATCACAACGCGCGCAGCGATACGGTTGCAGCGTGAGGACCCAGGAAAATAAGTGCTCGACAATTCCTTGCTTCCGGGAACGCCGAACCTGGGTGCTTCCGCAACTTGGGCATGTATGAGACTTCATCTTTCACCTGTCCAGATTTGTGGTTCCGCAGCCGGGGAGTGCCACCCAGATGCCGCGGACGCAAAACGCTCTCGCCCAGGCAGTCAGGGTGGGGCGCCGCGTAACGCATTCGACCACACAAGGCGGGCTTGCGGAATCGGTGAATCCCTGTAATCGGACCAATAAGGCGGCGGATGGTGCTACGGGGCTTTGCCCGCATCTGCTTGGGATATCAGCGTCTTCTGGTTCACGGGCGCACGCAGCTGCACCTGCACCGCGTTCTTGTCCCAGCGGACGCGAACCGCATCCACTCCTTCGTCCCCGAGGCCGGTTGAAATGAGTGGCGGCCCTTGGCTGAGATAGCCCGATGCCCCCGGAACGTCCCACGTCTGCCTGAGTGCTCCGGAAATCATTTCGACGCGCACGCCAATCCCCATCCTATTCTGCGTTGCGCCTCGAAGGGCGATTTGCGCCCAATTGTGTTTTGTCGCTCCGACTGCATTCAGCAGCACCGGGGGCCGATGATTCTGCGTGATCAGCAGGTCGACTGAGCCATCCCCGCCCGCATCGAACGCGATGATGCTGCGGGGATCATGAAGCGCAATTTTATCGAGGCCGGTCTCGGGCGTTACGTCGTGAAATCCTTTGCCTCCTTCATTGCGCAGCAGTGCGATGCGGCCCTCGCCTGAAAACGTTTCGCCCACCGCGACGAGGTCAATCCATCCGTCATTGTCATAATCAAGTGCGGCAATCCCCCAGGCGCGCATCCAGCCAGGGTCGGGAAGCGCCGCGCGTTGAAATCCTTTGCCTGCCATATTTCGCCAAAGCCCAAGGGTCGTCGGTTGCCAATGCGTAAGCGCCACGTCCATATAGCCGTCTTTATCGAAATCCAGCGGCACGGCGGCCGCCGTCGGCCCTTGCGTTTCCGCACCCCACCACGACACATTCTTAAACGTGCCCTCGCGTCCATTCATCAGCATCGAAGGCGTTGCGCTTAAGCCCGTAAGTAGAAAATCTACCGCGCTATGGCTGCTCAGCTCGGTTGCGACTGCGCCCGTGCTCGATGCGCTGCCGGCCAGATCCAGTGCGCCGGTCACATCGGAGAAACTGCCGTCGCCGTTGTTCCGCCACATCATGTTCCCTGGAGCATCGTTCTTCTTCGGCCAGGTGAAGGCCTGCCCCGGATTATCCAGCGGGAAATCGTGAAAACGTGTCGCGTATAGGTCGAGATTCCCGTCGCGGTTGTAATCCACAAAAGAAAGTCCCATGACCAAACCGTCGATCTGAATGCCTGACGCGGCGGTCACGTCAGCGAACGCGCCCTTCCCATTGTTGTGATAGAGGCGCACGCCGCCATCGAGGCTGATCGCCAGATCGGGATGGCCGTCGTTGTCGTAATCGCCTACGGCACAACCCATCCCCGTACCGTGAAAATCGACCTTGGCGGCCTTCGTTACATCTACAAAACGTCCACGGCCGAGATTGCGATAGAGAGCAGCGTCTCCGTTTCCGTCGTCCGCGAGAAAAATATCCGGACGGCCATCGCCGTCGTAGTCGAACACACAGGCTCCACTGCCGAGAAAGTCTGCTATCGAGTGAATCTGGCGTTGCGCCGCCGGTCTTGCGGACAGCCTCGAAGGACCGCGTGCCCCGCGCCCGCGGGCAGCAACCGCGCGCGATGGAAGCAGGAGCCCGGCTTGGCGCGTCACATCAATGAAATGTACGGGGATTGCGGGTCCGACGACATCCGGAGGCGGAATCTCAGCGGCGAGAGAATACTTGCCCTGCTCGCCATAATGTTCGCCAAAAGCCTTTAGAAGATCGGGATCGGGTGGTTGCTCGGCGTTATCGCCCGTTGTTTGCCGGCCCGCCTTGCCAGTTTTCGCTAACGCTTCCGTTGAGCCCGATTCGGCCGTCGGGTTCAGCGGATCAATCTTCAGCGCAGCCTGAAACGCCTTAAAAGCGGCCCCGTATTGCCGTTCGGCGATGTAGCTCAGGCCGATGAGGCATTGCGTTTCCGCATCTTCGGGATCGAGCGCCGCGACTCTCTGAAAATCAGCGAGCGCCGCTTTTGTGTGCCCTGCCGCGCGGTCGAGCAGTCCGAGGTTGTACCAGGTGCGAGCGCTTTTCGGATCGCGCGCCGCCGAAGTCGCGAGGATTTTTCGAGCCTGATCGAATTGCCTCATCGCCAGCAGAGCGATTCCGCTGTTCAGACATCCCCTATCCGAATTGGGCACCATGATGCATGCCGTTTGGAATCGCGCGAACGCCTCGCTGAACCGGTGGGCGTCCATGAGAGCTACGCCCACATTATTGTCGCGAATCCCTCCGGTGAAGACCGGCTCGCTCTTCTCGGTCGCCGTGTTTTCGAGGGGCGATGCCGCCGCTTGCTGGACCGGTCTACTTGTTGCAGTCCTCTTCCGAGGATGATTCTTCGATGGCCTGGCTTGCGTTGCCGCGGTTGCGTACGCGGCGGCCAAGAACGCGGCACAAGTCAGCAGGGAACTGGCGCGCCAAAGAGGGGCGATGGTGTGTGTCCGCGCGGTTCGCACGTTAAAAAACTTCCCCTTTTCTGTCGATTAGAATCGAAGTGCGTGTTGCAGCTGAAGGGTTTAAGCCGAATTCTAATCGGCAGACTGTCGATTAGAAATTCGGGTAGGCGGCGATTAGCAGGCGATGGTTTTTGGGTTGGGCGACTCATTGAAATGCGATTCATTGTGACGGATATATTTTATCAGACGGAACAACTTGACAGGTGTGCGCCCTTCGCGCAATGCATAGGCACGCTGAAGTTTAGTGTTTTTAGCGTCCTTCTTTCGTAGGTGAATTATTCGTAGCGCAGCGCTTCGATGGGATCCATGGCGGCAGCCTTTCGAGCCGGATAGTATCCGAAAATCACACCGATTCCAGCAGCGAACAGCACGGCGGCACCGATCGCCAGGGACGAGATCGCGGTCGGCCATTCCAGGAGCTGCGAAATGCCCGCTGACATTGCCACGCCGAAAATGATGCCGATCAAACCGCCAATCAGGCTCAGGGCCAGCGCCTCGATCAGGAACTGCGTCCGCACATCATGCTCGGTGGCGCCGATGGCCATGCGCACACCGATTTCGCGCGTTCGCTCAGTCACCGAAACAAGCATGATATTCATGATGCCGATTCCGCCTACGAGCAGCGACACCGACGCCACGCTGCCCAACATCAGCGTGAAGGTTTCGCTCGTCTTCTCACGTGCCGCCACGATGTCCGCCGGATGCCGGATATTGAAGTCGTCGTCTTCCGTTGACCTTAGATGATGTCGCTGCCTTAGGAGGCGCTCGATTCCATCTTCTGCCGGTACGATGCCTGCTACCGAATCGGTGGAGAAATATGCGTTGTGAATCCACGAAATGCCGGTCAACTTGTGCATCGCGGTGGTGTACGGCACGACGATCAGATCGTCCTGATCGAACCCGCCAGGCGATTGCCCCTTCGTCTTCAAGAGGCCGATAACGCGGCAAGTCTGCTTGCCCATGCGGATTGTCTTTCCAAGCGGGTTATCCGTCGGAAAGAGCTGCTGCTGTACAGTGTGTCCGAGGATGCATACATTCGAGCGAAGATTCACATCCTGATCCGTGAAGCTCGAGCCTTGCACCACGGGCCAGTTTCGAATCTGAAAATAATCCGGCGAAACGCCACGATATAGCGTGTACCAGTTCTCGCCCTGGTAGACGACTTGAACGTGTCCGTCGACGTCTGGCGAAAAGCCGGTGATGTACGGCACATCCGCGCGAACCGCCTTCGCGTCATCCGGGGTGAGCGTTTTGGTCGCTCCGAATCCCGTGCGCACTCCGTTGACATTGCGTCCACCGGCTTGAACCCAGATCATATTCTCGCCGAGACTGGCGAACTGCTGTTGCACCATCCGCTGTCCACCCTGGCCGATGGCAACGGTGCAGATCACTGCTCCGATGCCGATCATTATGCCGAGCATCGTCAGCGCCGTGCGTAGTTTGTTCCGCCCGAGCGTGCGAAACGCAATATGGAATGCGGTTGCAAACTGCACCGATACACCTCCCCACTTGTTCAGACGATCCTCGACGCAGATCGTTAGAAGAATTTTAGAAAAAAGTGTCGCGGCAACTGCGGCAATCGACGAGACAGAGCTGTAGAGACAAACTGAACCCGCGAGCGCGCCTTACAAAATTAGAATAACGCCAGCCATGAAGATCGCAAGGGTATTCGGAAAACTTCTGTTTACTGTTTCAGGGAATAAAATCCGAAGGAAATTTGATCCGGAACAATCTCGATGATGCCTCAAGACCGCTATTCATATCGGAGTGCCTCAATCGGGTCGAGCGCGGATGCTTTTCGCGCGGGATAATAGCCGAACACTATTCCGATTCCCGCGGCGAAAGCGGCTGCGATTAAAATGGCCAAAATCGAAATCTCCGTCGGCCATTGCAGCAGTTGCGAAATGCCCGCCGAGGCTCCCACGCCGGAAATAATCCCGCAGACTCCGCCGATCAGGCTGAGCGCGAGCGCTTCGATCAGGAACTGGCTGCGGACATCGTGTTCGGTGGCGCCAATGGCCATACGAACGCCGATTTCGCGCGTTCTTTCGGTCACGGAAACGAGCATGATATTCATAACGCCGATGCCGCCCACGAGTAGCGATACGGAAGCAATGCTACCCAGCATCAACGTAAACGTCTCGCTCGTTTGCTCCTGCGCCTGCAAAATATCCTCGGGATGGCGGATGTTGAAGTCGTCGTCTGCATCGGCGCGCAGATGGTGCCGCTGCCGCAAAAGCGCGGTGATGGTGTCTTCAGCGACTGGGATATTCTCCGCCGCATCCACCGAAAAGTACGCGTCGTCAATCCAGGAAATTCCTTTCAGCTTATGCATCGCCGTGCTGTAGGGAAGCACGAGGATGTCGTCCTGGTCCTGGCCAAAGCTGGACTGTCCCTTCGTTTGCAGCACGCCTAGCACACGAAACGCATTTGTCCCAACCCGAAGCGTTTCGCCCACAGGATTCAGGCCCTGAAAGACCTGCTCCAGCACCGTGTGGCCAATCACACAGACGTTCGCGAGATCATTCACGTCCTTGTCCGTAAAGCTGGCACCTTGCACGACGGGCCATTTGCGAATCTGAAAATAGTCCGGCGAGACTCCGCGATAGTGCGTATACCAGTTCTGGTTTCCGTAGACCACTTGGACGTTGCCATCGACGTTGGGCGACTCGCCGACGACATGCGGAATCGTGTCGCGA
>DATEME010000203.1:0-7631 GCA_035275865.1 Candidatus Acidiferrales bacterium
CTATCGTACGCACGATTTTCGGCGTCCATCCGTCGCGGGGCGGCGCGAGTTGCAAAACCGAGAGAAGTTGCTCCTCGAATTGCGCGGCATTTTCATAATCTGCTTTATTCAAGACGAAGATATCCGCAATTTCCATCAGGCCTGCTTTGAGGCTCTGCACTTCGTCTCCTGAACCGGGGACGAGAACGACGAGTGTGCAGTCTGCCACCCGGACAACCTCGATTTCATCCTGGCCGACGCCGACTGTTTCGAGAAGGATGACGTCCTTGCCTGCTGCATCGAGGAGGAGCGCCGCGTCCGCTGTGGCCTGCGCAAGTCCGCCCCAAGCTCCGCGCGCGGCCATAGATCGAATAAACACTCCGTCGTCCGTCGCGTGGCTTTGCATGCGAATGCGGTCGCCCAGAATCGCGCCTCCGGTAAATGGGCTCGACGGATCGACGGCGATCACGCCCACCGTTTTGCCTTGTGCGCGATAGTGCGCCGCGAGGCAGCTCACGAGCGTGCTTTTGCCTGTTCCTGCGGCACCCGTGATTCCAATGCGCCAGGATTTCCCGGTCAGGGGAAACAGTTCGCGCAAGACGTGCTGAGCATCGGGATCGCCATTCTCAATCGCGGTAACGGCACGCGAGATCGCGCGGACGTCACCCGAGCGGATCTGCTCCGCCCAGTTTTCAATAGAAGCGTTCATTCAGGGGAAACAGGTTCGGCCATTCGCAAGCGGCAGTCAAGAGATCAGGTGGCATCTTGCGAGAGCCGGTTTGGTCCTTCGGCGAACAACGTTGGAGTAGGCTGGGCACGCCGCCGGCGCGGGTCAGGAATCGCATCCGGATTGGGAAACCTTGCGCCGGGAAGAAAGGCTGCAGCAATACACAGTACAAGAACCAAAACAACGCAAAACCAACTACCCTCCGGACCAACCGTTCCGCCGGTCAGCCAGACAGGACCAGCGAATCTGGCGCTGAAGAGGTGCCCCGGCGCACCCAGTCCGCTATCCGGGACGCCATAGAAGTAAGTCTCGCCCCAGTCCCAGGCCGCATGAAATCCGATTGCCGGCCAAAGCGTGCCTGTCTTGCGGAGCAGAATGCAGAAGAAAAAACCGATGCCGCCGGCCGTCATCATGCCGACATAGCTCTCGCCCGTGTTGCCCCAGTGAAGCATGCCAAAAGCAATGCTAGTGGCAATCGCTGCAGGCCAGAAGCCAATTCCCGTCACCAAAGTAAAGAGTATGTAGCCCCGACTTGTCCCCTCTTCGGAAAAACCGACAAAGAGAAACGCGAGTCCCCACAGGCCGGCATCTTCCCATGCGAGTGGGCCGTGTAACGCAGGTTGGCCTAATTGGAACACACCAGCAATTTTCAGGGCGCCGAGCAGTAGCGAGATCGCCGCAAATCCGGCGAGCGCGCTAAGCCAAAATTGCCCGCCGAATGCTCGCGCGAGCCCGAGTCCATAATCGCGCATCCTCCGCGCCTCTATGCGACTCATGATCCAACTGGCGAACAGATACGAGCCGAAAGTGATCGCTTCGCCGATCAGAACGCCTCGCGCGCTAAAAGTGAGGAAAACTCTTTGCGTGGAGGCGCCTCGGGCATGACGAAAAACGAAATTAATCGCTACGACGATCGCATAGAAGATTGCAGATGCGATGAGTAGGCGCCAGCCCGCACGCACGCCGTTGGGACCATAAAATATGTTATAGCCTGCAGGTTCAGGCGCTGGTGGGGCGGAAGCAGGCTGTAGATCCGCGGGCTGGAGCGACTGCTCGTTTTCCGTCACGGGCGGACCTCCTCTTGAAGGCGTCCGCACATTAGCACAGCCACCCTCCACCGAGAACCAGATCGTCCGAATAGAACACGGCGGCCTGGCCCGGCGTGATGGCGCGCTGTGGCTCGAGGAATTCGATTCGCGCTCGCGTGGAATCAAGCGGCGTGATTTCGGCTTCGGCGGGCTCGTGGCGATTGCGGATACGCACCATGGCCTGCACCGGCCCATCGGGCTGCGCGAAGGGAATCCAATTCACCGTGCGAACTTCCGCCGCAGTGCTGTGCAAAGATTCGTCCTCGCCAACGATCAGCCGATTCTTCGCACGATCAAGCGCGACGACGTACGTCGGACGTCCCGCAGCGATGCCAAGTCCGCGGCGCTGGCCAACCGTATAGCGGTGCAACCCCTCATGGCGGCCGATCACTTCACCGCTCGTGGTGACGATCTCGCCCGCACCATCCGGTAGAGAGCCTCCCTGCTCATGCAAATAACTTTCGATGAAGCGCACGTAATCGCCCGAAGGCACAAAGCAGATTTCCTGGCTTTCGGGCTTTTCGGCGACGGGAACAGCCAGCCGCCGCGCTATCTCGCGAACTTCTTGCTTCCTCAGCTCGCCAAGCGGAAAATCGGCGCGCGAAAGCTGGTCCTGCGTGAGACCGAAAAGGAAATAGCTCTGGTCCTTTGAGAGATCACGGGCGCGCAATAATTCGTAGCGACCCGTCGCGTCATTGCGCCGCACGCGCGCGTAATGCCCTGTTGCGATGCGCTCGGCGCCAATCTGTCTCGCTGTCGCAAGCAGATGCTCGAACTTCACGTCATTATTGCAGTTCGTGCACGGAATGGGTGTGCGGCCGGCAAGGTAATCGTTGACGAACGGGCGAATGACGGTTTCCTCGAACTTCTGCTCGAAATTCACGACATAGTATGGAATTCCGAGATGGCCCGCGACGCGGCGCGCGTCGTAGACGTCGTCCAGCGAACAGCAGCGATGGCGCACGGGACCCTCGCCCTGCAGTTCGGGCAGCCGGCGCTGATTCCAAAGCTGCATCGTAAGTCCAACAATGGCCTGACCACGTTCGTGCAGAATCGCAGCGACCGTGGAACTGTCCACACCACCGCTCATGGCTACGGCCGTGGTGCCGACGGCCGCATCCGCGGAAACAGGCGCAGTTGGGAGGCATTCGATGCCGATGGGGAACATGTTCAACTTGCTCTTCCTGCGGCGGCGGGCGCCATCGCCGGAAAGCGCGGCGAAAGAGCGCGCAGACGTTCGACGACCGGCGGAATGAGGGCTATCGCGTGATCAATTTCCGCCGCCGTGGTTGTGCGGCCGAGGCTGAAACGAACGCTCGAACGCGCCTCGTCATCGCCGAGGCCGATCGCCAAGAGAACATGGGATGGCTCGATTGCGCCGGACGAGCAGGCTGCACCCGTCGAACACGCAATGCCTTGCAGATCAAGCGCGATCACGAGCGATTCGCCGGAAGCGCCGGGGACAGTGATGTTCGTCGTGTTGCAAACGCGCCGGGCGGACTCGCCGTTGGTGCGGATGCCGGGAACCGATTCGTACATCGCGGATTCAAATCGATCGCGAAGCGCAGCAATGCGCGCCGAGTCCTCAGCGAGATGTTGCCGCGCAAGCTCCGCGGCCTTGCCCATTCCAACGATGCCCGGCACATTTTCGGTCCCGGGACGCAGACCGCGCTCGTGCTGTCCGCCGCGAAAGATCGGCTCGATGCTCGAACCTGACCGCACGTAGAGGGCGCCAACGCCCTTTGGGCCGTAGAACTTGTGCGCGGAGAGCGAAAGCAGGTCCGCGCCAATCTCGCGCACATCGATCGGCAGCTTGCCCGCAGACTGGACGGCGTCGACGTGAAACGGAATTTGCCCCTCTTGGGCAATCCGGCCAATTTCCTCGACCGGCTGGATCGTGCCCAGCTCGTTGTTGGCGTGCATTACGCTGACGAGCACAGTCTCCGCGCGCAGCGCGCGGCGGAGGGAATCAGGGGAGATGATGCCGGAGGCGTCTGGCGCGATGTATGTGACGGCAACGCCTTCCTTTTCAAGGGCTTGGCATGTTTGAAGAACGGCGTGGTGCTCGATTAACGTGCTTATAACGTGCTTATTTGCCGCGTTTGACGCCTTAATTACGCCTAAAATGGCCAAATTATCCGCTTCTGTGCCGCCACTTGTGAAGACGATCTCGGAGGGCCTGGCGCCGATCAGGGCAGCAACCGACTCGCGCGCCTGGTCCACGGCGGCGCGGGCCCGCTGGCCCGGCGAGTGGACCGAAGAGGCATTCGCGAAGTCATCGCGCAGAAACGGCAACATGGCTTCGAGGACGGCAGGGTCCACGGGAGTCGTTGCGTTGTGATCGAGGTAAATGGACATGTCTGGCCGCTTGCAATTCAGAATAACTGGCCAGCCAGAGAAGGGTCAAGCCGCATGGATTGGCTTCAAGAGCTGGGCTGCGGCTGCTTTTCTGAGAGACGGGCGGCTTGGGCCAGAAGGTAGTCGCGCTCGGGAATACTTGTGGTGCGATTCGCGGCGATGCGGTAGTGACGCGTTGCAGCTTCGAAATTTCCGGCCATTTCCTCGAGGTGGGCGCGCGCAGCATCAAGACGGTGATGGCTGGCCAAGCGCCCATCGGAAGCGAGCTCCTCGATCAGCGCGAGCCCTTTCGCCGGGCCGAAGACCATCGCCGCCGCAACCGCATAGTTGAGCGCGACCATGGGATTGTCAGACATGCGTTTCAGAAGATCGTACAGCGCCAGAATCTGCGGCCAGTCCGTGTCCTCGCTACGCGCAGCTTCATCGTGAACAGCGGCAATCGCCGCCTGCAATTGATACGGGCCGATTACGCCCTTCGCGAGCGCTGATGTTACGAGCGCGACGCCCTCGGAAATTTCGGCGCGGTCCCAAAGCGTACGGTCTTGTCTGGAAAGCGGGATTAGTTCGCCATCGGAAGAGGTGCGAGCGTTTCGGCGCGCGTCCGTGAGCAACATCAGCGCGAGCAAGCCGGCGACTTCGATTTCGTCGAGCAGCGATTTGTGGAGCATTCGCGTAAGGCGGATTGCCTCTTTGGAAAGTTCGGGGCGCTGAATCTGTTCGCCCGAACTGCTGGTGTAGCCCTCGTTAAAGATCAAGTAAAGCACGTGCATCACGATGCGGAGAAGATCGCTTCGCTGTTCGCGGGATGGCAGCCGGAACGGCACACCGGAAGCTTTGATGCTCTGCTTCGCGCGGCTAATTCTTTGCGCCATCGTCGCTTCGGGCACGAAGAAGGCGCTGGCAATCTCGGCCGTCGTCAAGCCGCCAATCGCCCGCAAAGTTAGCGCGATCGCAGACGACGGACTGAGCGAGGGGTGGCAACACATAAAGAGCAGGATGAGCGTGTCATCTTTCTCTTCACTCGCGCCCAATTCGACGGCGGGGATCGCCACGGATTCCATTTCACTCGCTGCTGCTTCTTCACGACGCCTGCGAGCCACGTCGCTGCGAACCTGATCCGTCATGCGGCGGATGGCTACTTGAATGAGCCATCCGCGTGGATTGTCGGGAACACCCTCGCGCGGCCATTGAAGGGCAGCCGCAAGCAGCGCCTCCTGAACTGCGTCTTCGGCAGACGCAAAATCATGGAAGCGCCGGACGACCGTACCGAGCACCTGCGGCGCAAGCTCTCGCAGCAGATGCTCGGTATCGGCGCTGAGCATCGGTTCTGTCACGAGACTTCTTCCGTTCGCCTCGTCATGATCTGGCGGACTTCGATGGACATGTTGGTTGGTACTCCGCCGGGCCCCGGACCGGACGAGAGCCGCGCGGCGATCTCATACGCCCGCTCCGGCCTGTCGACGTCAACCATCCAGTAGCCGAGGAGGAACTCCTTCGTTTCCGGGAAGATGCCATCCGTTATCGGCGTGCCATTGTTGCCTGCCCGGACGACCTTGGCCTGTTCCGGTGCGCCCAAGCCCTCGTTCGCCACGAGTTCTCCCGATTCCGTCAGGTCCTTGTTGAGGCGCTTGAGGAAATCAAAGTGCGCCTGAATGTCGTTCTTGGACCATGCGCGGTACGAATTCACGCCGGCTTTGCTGCCATTCATCAACAGGATGTATTTCATTGCCGATCTCCTTTGGTTGGCTGATTTTAGCGCTAACGTTTCGCGCTTTCACAAGGTAGTCGGAGCCGAAAGCGGATTCTCGACATCGAAAAACAAAAATTCTTTGCCCCTGACGTGTCGATTTCGGGCGCTTGGAATCGACATACCAGTGGAGGCCGAAAATGTCTACGGAAACAATGGTCTTGGACGTGAGCAACGACTGGGTGACGGCGAGCGAGGTACAGAAGCAGTTCATGCACGCGGGCTGCGAGGTCAAGAGCCTGAGCTACAGCGCCACGTGTCGCCAACTGCGCGAGTTAGGCGGAGATTTCTACGACTGCGTGCCGATGGCAGAGCATCGCCTGGCGTTTGCGATAGGAGATGCCTGCGGGAAAGGCCTTCCCGCGGCGCTGCTGATTTCCAACGTCCAATCTTCGCTGCGAACGGCGATGTTGTTCGCGGGAAACGATGGAGCGAAGGTCATGAACGCCGTGAACCATCAGGTTTACACAACATCGCTCGCGGGCCGCTTCGCGACTTTGTTCTATGGTGTCTTTGATGCTTCTACGCGGATTCTGCGCTACGTGAACGCCGGCCATAATCCTCCCATGGTGATCCGGCGGGACGGCACTATCGCTTATCTGGAAACCGGCGGCGCGCCCGTAGGCATATTTCCGGACTGGGCCTACGAAGAGGGCCAAGTGCAACTTGATCCGGGTGATCTGCTGATCGCGTATACGGATGGGGTGACAGAGGCAACGAAGTCCTCCGGCGAATACTGGGGAATTGAAGGCTTGGCCAGGGCGGCCGCGGAACACGTGTCAGAATCGCCCGACGAGATCGTCAGCAGCCTCTTCACTGCGATGGACGAATTTTCGCAAGGGCGGCAGGAGGACGACGCGACGGTGGCCGTTCTTCGCGTGCGGTGACCGCTGAGGCGGCGCCGCCGAAACATTTTGCTCGCTCCTGTCGTATCTTATGACATGGGAGGTGATGTATGGATCCCAGTCCTATGCGGCGGCACAGATCGTTCATCGGTCCGGTAATTCTGATCTGCATCGGGGTTTTCTTCCTTGTTGCGAACCTGGTGCCGTCGTTCGATCCGTGGCTGATTTTGATGCGCTATTGGCCGGTGATCTTGATTGTGATCGGCCTTGGCAAAGTGTGGGATTACTATGCCGCGCGACGGGATGCGGGAGGGATGGGCGGCGGCTCTGACGTTTCCGGCGTGCTGATCGCCGTTGTCCTGTTGATGCTGTTGCTCGGTCTCGGCGTCTGGCGAACGGACCGGCGCAGCAGCACAAACGGCAGTGAGAGGCACGACACCAAGACGGTTGACCTGCAGGGCGCGACCGCCGTAACCGCTAACTTGAACTTCCCAGCGGGACAACTGAATATTAATGGCGGCTCGAGCCACCTCGTGGACGCCGATTTTTCTTATACAAGTAACAGTGCGAGTGCGGGCCCTCAGATGGATTACACCGTGAGCTCGGGCCATGGGCAGCTCAACATCAATGAAAATAGCAATCAGGTTCGTTTTGGAACCCACGACGAAAGATGGGATCTGCACTTTAATAACGAAGTGCCGCTCGATCTGACGCTCCAGATGGGCGCAGGACAGAGCAACTTACGACTGGCCGGTCTCGATCTGACTCATCTGGAAGTTCACATGGGCGCTGGGGAAATGGTGCTCGACCTGACTGGGCAGAGAAAGCAGAATCTTTCGGCGGATATTCATGGCGGAGTGGGCCAGGCGCGAATCCGGCTGCCGAAG
>DATEME010000204.1:0-3026 GCA_035275865.1 Candidatus Acidiferrales bacterium
TGACCGCGCAGGTGCAGAAGATCGAGTTCGTCGATGAGACCGTGATTCTTGAGCAAGTCCATCGTGCGATACACCGTGACGCGCGTGATATTGGGATCGATCCTCTGCGCGCGTTCGAGAATCTCCTCGGCGTCCATGTGACGTGGCGCGCCTTCGAGTACCTCGACGAGCACCATGCGCTGGCGGGTGAGGCGGATGCCACGCGCCTTGATCTGGCGGGCAAGATGGCCGGGCGGCTCGTGCTCGTTAATGCGCTCGCCCGTAGACGAACGGTGCGTAAAGGGGGTTTGTGACGGGGACTCGCTCACCTTTTAATTATACCGGAAAGCACCGTTGTAGCGAGGTTGAGTTCGTCGCGTGGATCTGTTCGAGCGGTCAGATTGTGGCTGCGAAGTGAAGAAAGCCACTGCTTTTGCTTTGCGGCCTCCAGTGAGTCTTCGTCGATCGCGCCGCGAATTGGCTATTTCGCGTCTCCTACGATGAACGCTCGTTCACTGGCCAGTCATCCCGATCGGAGCGCAGCCTTAGTTGCCGGCGGCTGCGCCTTTGGATGTGCCTGTGTCCTCGTCTGGTGCATCTTCGGCGAGCTCAGCGAGGTCGTCGTTCTCCCCTGATCTGAAGATTTCGGCCGAAGAGGGCGCGGATTCGGCGGCGATTGCGTCGTTTGCATCGACGTCAACTGCTTCTGATTCGGAGCTTTCGGCGAGGGCTTGCGCTTCGACAGCCGCGGGAATTTCAGCGGTGGAATGCGCTGCCTCCGCGATTTGCGCGTCGTTCGCATCGACGTCAAGAGAGTCCGCAGTAGCGGCGTCGGCGGGCGCTTCGATTTCGGCCGATGCAGCTTCGGTTGGGGTGCCAACTGGCGCGACAGGCGCGATGCCTTCGTCAGAGCCGAGCGCGGCTTGCGCGAGCTGCTCAAATTCCTTGAGGCTCGGAAGTTCGTCGAGATCGGAGAGGCCGAAACGCATCATGAATTGCTTTGAGGTGCGATAGAGAATCGGGCGGCCGATGACTTCCTTGCGCCCGGCTGTGGTGATGAGGCGCTTTTCGAGGAGTGTTTTGATCACGCCGCCGACGTTGACGCCGCGAATTTCGTTGATTTCCGGTACGGTGACGGGCTGCTTATAAGCGATGACGGCGAGCGTTTCGAGCGCAGGCATGGTGAGGCGCAACGGCGGCTGCAGGCTCTTGATGAATTTGCGGACGGCTTCGTGATGTTGCGCCTTCGTGTAAAACTTCCAGCCTCCCGCTACTTTGCGGGCTTCGATGCCGCGTTCGTCGGTCTGATAGGCAGCGACGAGCAGATCGAGTCCGGCGCGCGCTTCCGTCTTTTCGACGCCGAGTGCATTTGCGATCTGTTCCAGTGTGGCGGGCTCGTCAGCGGCGTAGATGATCGCTTCGAGCGCTGCTTGCATTTCTTGTGGTGTCATCGTTCACCTGAAATGGAAAAAAACAAGAGGGATCCTTCGCTTCGCTCAGGATGACGTGTGAAATGGAGTGCAGGATGACGTGTGTAATGAAATAGGTCGAGCGAATTCACAAATATTGCTCCTCGATTTTGGCCATCGCATCGGGGCCGGCGAAGACGGCGTCAAACATTTTGTGCTTGCGAACGCGGATATCGGCGAAGAGCTGATCCTGAACGAGCATCACGGCTTGCATGCGAACCATTTCGAGCACGGCCAGAAGCGCGACGATCATCGCGTTGCGCGATTCGCAGGTATCGAAAAATTCCACTAGAGAAACGGGTTCTTCATTCGCGAGCAGACGATGGCGCAAGCGATCCATCATGTGGGCAATCGTCACGCTTTCGTGACGCAGCGCAAATTTCGTGACTTCTTTCTTGCGCTCGAGGATCTGCTGGAATGTTTTGACCAAATCCACGAGCGAAACGACAAGCTCGCCTTCTACTGCGTCACCTGTGTAAAGCGAGCGATCGGGGCGTGACCAGACGTGGTCCTCGATTTGCTGCTTCTCGTAGAGCATCTGCGCGGCGTTTTTGAATTTTTCGTGTTCGAGCAGCCGATGCACAAGCTCGTTGCGCGGATCGCCTTGCTCCTCGGGCGGCGCGAGCGGATCGACCGGGAGCAGCATCTTCGACTTGATGTGAATCAGCGTTGCAGCCATGTAGATAAAGTCGGCGGAGACGTCGATATCGAGCTTTTCGAGGCGATGCAGGTAATCGAGATATTGCTCGGTGATTTTGGAAATGGCGATGTTGTGAATGTCCATCTCCTGCTTGCGGATCAGATCAAGCAAGAGGTCTAGCGGGCCTTCGTAGACCGGCAGGTTGATGCGATATGGACTCGCCATTGTTATCCTGTGCTCACAATTTAGCTACTCACGCCAACGCGGTTCATTGAATTGGTCGCGGATTCACCGGGTGAATGTTAAATTTGCCGTTCGCGTTGTCAATCGAAACGATATCGCCTTCTTCAACCCGCAGCATGCCCGCCAGCCACTCCTGAATAGTCACACAAAGGCAGCCGTCTTTGACTTCCGAAATTCCGCGCGAACACTCGACAAATTGGTCTCCGCCAGCGCTGAGTGGGATGCGCAACGTCAACTTCCCATCGACCTTCTCGACGGGGCCTTGGAGCGAGGCCACACTATCCATTTCCGATTCGCCAGACATCTATCGGCCCGCCTTTTGCGCTTCGTCCCACTTGAAGACGGCGTTGCGGACGCGTTCCATGGTGCTTTCCGCCGTCTTGCGCGCCATCTTCGAGCCCGCATCGAGGATATCCCAAACTTTTTGCGGGCGCGACTCCAATTCCTTGCGCCGCGCCTGGATCGGCTCGATCCACTTCACCAAATTATCGGCCATGGCGGCTTTGCACTGGACGCAGCCGATTCCCGCCGTGCGGCAACCCTGTTCGGACCAGGCAATCGTCTCGGACGGGGAAAAAAGCTTGTGCCATGCGAACACAGGACAGATTTCGGGGCGGCCGGGATCGGTGCGGCGCTGGCGCTGCGGATCGGTCATCATGTTGCGAACCTTGGTGCGAATTTCGTCGGGCGGGTCA
>DATEME010000205.1:0-1002 GCA_035275865.1 Candidatus Acidiferrales bacterium
CCTGCGTGCTCGGAAAGCTCCGCTGCGGCGCCGCGGGCGCGCAAAAAAGAGAGCGCTTGCGCAAGACGCAGCACGATGAGTGGATAGCCAATCGAGGTTTTCGTCCATCGAGCGCGCGTGCTAAGCCTCAATCCTTGCTCAGGCACCGGGGACAAGCAACAAATGGCCAAGTTGCAGCTTTCGTTCGCGTGCGGGCTCTACGACCGCATGCAGCCGCTTTACACCGGCGAGGTCAAGGCCGAGGGCATCGACCTCAATTTCATGGCCATCGACCAGCCGCGACCGATCTTCGACCGGATGGCGGGTGGCGAGGAATTCGATGTCGCCGAGTTTTCGAGCTCGGAATTCGTGCAGCGCTTTGCCCGCAAGCAGTGTCCGTTCGTCGCCATCCCGGTGTTTCCGTCGCGGGCGTTTCGCCATGGCTTCATTGCCGTCCACCGCAAGGCCGGCATCAGCACGCCCAAGGACCTCGAGGGCAAGCGCGTGGGCGTCCCTTTGTTCACCATGACCGCGGCCATCTACATCAACGGGCTGCTGCAGCACGAATACGGCGTCGATCTCAGAAAGATTCATTGGGTTCAGGGGGCAATGAACACCGGCGGCGCGCACGGCAGTCCCACCGTGTTGCCGCTGCTCAAGCCCATCGCGATCGAGCAAAACACGTCCAACAAATCGATGAGCGACCTGATCGAGGAGCGCGTCGTCGACGCGACGCTGGGCACGAGCCTGCCCGAGGCGATCCGCAGCAATCCGGACATCGCGCGCCTGTTCCCCAACTACGTGGAGCTGGAAAAGGCGTTCTACAAACGCACGAAGATCTACCCGATCATGCATCTCGTTGCCATCCGCAAACAGCTCTACGAGCGATATCCCTTCATTGCCACGAGCCTCTACAACGCGTTTTGCGAATCCAAAAAGATCGCGCTCGAGAAAATGTTCAATCTGCGCGCGCTGCGCTACATGACGCCGTTCCTCATGCGCGACATCGATGAAATTTACGAG
>DATEME010000206.1:0-1932 GCA_035275865.1 Candidatus Acidiferrales bacterium
CTCCTCCTTAATGATTTCGAGGATCTCGGGATGCTCGTCCATGCCTTTCATGAACGGGTGATAGTGGATTTCACCGAAGCGCTTAGCAAAGGCGATCTGCTGCTCGGGCGTGAGGGTCTGGTTGCGGAAAAAGACCACAAGGTGCTCGAGCCAGGCGGCCTCTATTTGCCTGAACGTTTCATCATCCAACGTACTCAGGTCGACGTTGGCAATTTCAGCGCCGAGCGCTCCTGCGATAGGCTTGATTTCGATCCGCCGGTAGGATGCCACGGTCTTGCGCCTCTTTCGTCCGGGATACTGCAAGAGGGAAGCCAACCGGTCAACGGCACATCCTAGCTCTCGGCCGTCTATGTTGATGCTTTCATTAGGGGGCACGCCGCTGAAAGCAGACGTGAGATGGGCGCGAGAGGGGCGGCCGATGGTCTTCGCGAGAGCAATCCGAATCAACCGAGCTGGACTGGTACCAAGCGCCAGCTGCAGAGTCGTGCACCGGCAAAAACAGCGTCTATTGCGTCAGTTCAGTCGGAGCTCAGTGATGAGTCGTGGATCGGGCCTGACCTCACCTCGCTCGACGCACTTGACGATGTCAGTCAGTACCGCGTTGGCGCGGCAAGTGATTCCGACCTTCTCGCCCTCGCGCACGACCAATCCATTAAGAAATTCGATTTCCGTGCGCCGGCCCTTCTGCATATCCTGGCCCATCGAAGGCCGTTGTTCGGCCGCGGTGCGCTTGCTCTGCCTGAAGCGCTCCTCATCGCAGGTGCGCATCGCCGCTTCATCGCCTTCTCCCGCGCGCGCAATCATCTCGGGGGGTAAGTGGTAGATCTCCTCAAGCTGGTAGCCCAGCGCTTGCCCAACACGGATCGCTTCGCTGCCAACGCGCGTAGAGAAATGACGAAGCGGATCATTGTGCAGCACCTCGCTGGCGGTCAGCCCGGTGCAGGCGGCGATCCCATTTGCCATCGCGTTGGTCACCAACTTCGACCAGCGCTCGCCCCAGAGATTAGCGGTCACCTTGGCGCTATCTGCATAAGCGACTAACCGACAGACCTCCTCGGCCCGCGGCGTAATACGGCCGTGCACCTCGCCGGCGCGAAACACGGTATGCGCCTTTCCGCCTTTACCAGCCCCGCGGTGGATCAGGCCGGGCTCCGGGAGGTTGACTGTGATGCTGCTCGCGATGCAGCCAAGCGTTTTGCCCCAGCCGACGATCGCAGCGATGGTCTCTTCGTTTATGCAATTCTGGAGCGAGACCACGTAGCCGTCAGGCGCTAGATATTGCCGGATCAACATCGTCGCCCAGGCCGTGTCGTAAGACTTCATGCAGACGAAGGCGATGTCGAATGGCTTCTCTTTGGCGATCTGCTGCACGTCCGTGACATGAAGGGCGCGCACGGGCACGCGGAATTCCGGCACGTCCTTGGCGTGCGTCACGCGCAATCCGTGCTTTCGCATGTGGTCGACATGCGCGGGCCAGGGATCGATGAAGGTCACGTCCTCACCGGCCTGCACCATATGAGCGCCGGCGTATCCACCGACCGCGCCAGCTCCGACAATGGCTATCTTGCGGCTCATGACTTCCACCCCGCCTTAGGGTCTGATACCCGCATCGCGGATCACCTTCGCCCACTTTGGCATGTCGGCCTTAATCCGCGCTTTGACCTCATCTGGCGGCACGGCAGCCGGCTCGTAGCCGATCGCCTCCATTTTCTCCTTGACGTCTGGCGAGGCAATCGCACGCGCGATTTCGCGGTAGAGGAGCTCGATGATGCCGCCTGGCGTGCCCATAGGCGCCCAGATGCATTGCGGCGCCTCCTGCACTTGGCCGGGCACGCCGGCTTCATCCATGGTGGGAACGTCGGGAAGAATCGCGATACGCTTTGCGCTCGTGATCGCAAGCGCCCGCAAGAGACCGGCCTTGATCGGCCCGGA
>DATEME010000207.1:0-3896 GCA_035275865.1 Candidatus Acidiferrales bacterium
GAGGCCTCATCGAGCCTCTTCGTCGAAATCTTTCGCGCCGGGAACTGCTCGAGCACGTGTTCCACCCGTTTCATTTCATCCCGGTTGACGAGCGCCTTCTTGAGCTGCTGCAGGTGCACCGGCGGGCAGTAGTCGCTTGCGATCTTGCGAAGCTCATATCCCGCCAGTACATGGAATAGCAAGTCGCGTTCCTCGAGCCGGTGAACCCATTCTTCGAGCACTTGGGTCTGTGCGTTTCCATCGCCGTCGCAAAAAATGTGGCGCGCGTTCGCGGGTTCGTTCAAATAGTCGCCCAATCGGCTGCGGTATTCGTCAGACAGGAATTCGACCCGCTGCTGGGCTGCCTCAATCTGCGGAGCAAGCTCCTCAAGATTATTTTCCAGTGACGTCGACTTGCGCCGCAGGTCGTCCAGCTCGGTTCGCGCGCCCGGCGCCGCAGGTCGTCTCTTGAAGAGGCGCGGAAAGCCGTCATCTCCTCCGGCGCGCGTCGAGAGCTCCTGCCGCTCTTCCTCAATTCGCGCGATCTCGGATTTCAGGAGCCGCGCCTGCTCGATCAAGCGTTCGCGCGTCTTGCGGGCCCTGCTCAACTCTTCCGTATCCGCCTCGTCGTGCACGAACTCCGCAATGAAATCGAGCAGCAGCGCGTCGAACACGTCGAAGCGGTCCGGATCGTTCATGAAATTTCCGAGCAGTACGTAATGTTCGAGGAAAAGGTGATCGTCGTTGCCGTTTTCGACGAAAAGAAAACGGTTGCTCAAAATTTCGTATGTCGCGTAAAAGTCTTCGCCAAAGAGCGCGCGACGCGATTTTGACAGCACGCCGTCTTCGACTTCGCACCAGATGCGGCAGAGCGTTTCGCCGACTTGCCGGAAGACGCGCTTGCGGTCCGCGCGCATTTCCGCGATCTTCGATCGCATCACGTGCGCCTGCTCACTGTGCTCGAAAAGCTCGCCGCGCCCACGAATCCATTCCTTGCATTCGACGAGCACGCTCGAAAACTGGTCCGCGATTTCCTGAGTGAAGAACTTCAGAAGCGCCAGCCGGTGCAGCAAATCCGTATCGATGGATTGCCGGTACTTTGCGCTCGTGAGGGACGCCTGCAAGGCCTCTGTGAGCATCCGCCGGAACGCGCCGTGCTCGGGCGAGCCGGATTGATTCCTCCGCCTCCTCTCGCGCTCCGTCTCCGGGCCGATCGTCTGTCCCCACAGCGCCTGTAAGTTCAGCGTCTGGCGGACGAGATCGCGCAGGTATTTGCGCGATAATTCAGCGAATTTGGGGCTTAGAAAGACGTCATAATGGATGTTGTCGACGCCCAACGCGAGGCCCGTCAGCCGAATCTCCGCATTGTAAGGCTCCAGTTTTGTACGCGATGCCTGTACGGGCGTGGCTATGGACGAGCTATCGGGCATTCCGGCCTTTCCTGTGGTAAAACTCGAATTTAACTGACCGTATGACCGAGGCGCAATGGAACGGCGCGTAACCGTTAATGACCGGATCGAGCGTGTGGAGCTTGAGGTTCCCGAAGACCTCGAATCTGCGTCCGCGGCAGGCCAGCAACGCCTATCTCTAGCGCACGGGCCATGCCTTTATCTTGGGCCGCGGGGCGAACGCTGCTCCCGCTCCGCCCTCGCGGGCGGCTACTGCGCTCGGCACCACAGCGATCCCGCATTCCGCGTTCTAGGACGCAACTACACCCGCGTCCTCGCCGCCACCATCGCCCTCGTTCTCATCGTCTGGCCGTACGTCTCAGACATGGTCCGCGAACTCCTCCGCTGGCTCGCCTCCCGCTGATTTCGTGGGACCACAACGGCTATTCGCTATTCCGGGGGGGGAGCGCCGTGGCACTGCCCCAAGAACCTCTCTTCATTTTGCATGTGTCGCCGCCTCTCTTTTTCCATTCTGAAAACGCGTTTCCGGGTAAAATTCCAAGCCATGTCAAAAATAATGGAAGGCAAAACGGCAATTGTCTTGGGCGTGTGGAATAAATGGAGCATCGCTTACGCGATCGCGCACGCTTTCGTGCGCGAGGGCGCAAATCTCCTTCTCACGCATCAAAATGATCGCGCCAAGCCGCAGGTAGAAGATTTGGGTCGCGAACTCGGCGCCAAGGCCTATTTCCCGTGCGACGTTCAGAAGCAGGGTGACATCGATAATCTGGCCGAATCGGTCAAGTCAGCCGGCCACAAGCTGGACGTTCTCGTCCACAGCATCGCCTTCGCCAATCACGAAGACCTGAATCGTCCGTTCGTTCAGACCTCGCGCGACGGCTTTCAGCTTGCGCTTGACGTAAGTGCCTATTCGCTCGTCGCGGTATCGAAAGCGCTCGCGCCGCTGATGACGGACGGCGGCTCGATCATGACGCTCACCTATCTCGGCTCGACGCGTGTCGTCACGAATTACAACGTGATGGGCGTCGCGAAAGCTGCCCTCGAAGCCGAAGTCCGCTATCTCGCCAGCGAACTCGGCCGGCAAAAGATTCGCGTGAATGCAATTTCCGCCGGCCCGATCAAGACAATCTCGGCCCGCGGCATTAAGGATTTTTCTAAGGTGCTGGATTTCGTTGCGGCTCACGCGCCTTTGCGTCGCAATACGGACATCGCTGAAGTGGCAGACACCGCGGTCTTTCTCGGCAGCGACCTTGGCCGCGGCGTCACCGGCAATGTGCTCTACGTCGACGCCGGCTTCCAAATCATGGGCATCGGCGCTCCCACATCCTGAGAGCAGTTCTCATAAGAACGCGCCATCCTGAGTTCGTCCGCGAATGCGGGCGGACGAAGGACCTCTTTGCTTTCCTCTCACGCACCGCGAGCGCTGGCTCCTTCCGTCAACGCATCGGCAATTTGAATGCGCCGCGTTTCTTCATCCACATGCTCCAAATGAATCCTCACTATCGGCCAGCCTGTGCGCACGGGCGGCATCCGCTCCGGCCACTCCACCAGCACAATCGCCTGTTCCGAAAAAACGTCCTCGAGACCGAGCGTCTCAAAATCATGTGCATCTCCGATACGGTACAAATCGACGTGATACACGCGCGTCTTGCCCTCGTACTTATGCACCAACGTAAACGTGGGGCTTGTCACGTCCTCTTCTTTGGCGGCGCCCAACCCGCTCGCGATTCCCTTCGTCAGCGTAGTCTTCCCTGCACCCAGGTCGCCCGAAAGCAGCACGAGCACAGGCGCTTTTAGCTCGGCGGCGATCTTGTGCCCCAGCGCAATCGTCTCGTCTGTCGAATGTGTAAGGAATTCGCGGTCAGCCACGGTCAAGCTCTTTGCGGAATTGCGCGAGCGCCCGCGGAATCGCACGAATCAAATCGGTCGCCATCAGCGGCGCCTCGTGGTGTTCGGCGAAAGCGACATCGCCCGCCAAGCCATGCAGATAAACTCCGAAGCAAATCGTCTGAAACCAATCGGCCGTCGAAAATTCCGCTGTCAAACCCGTAAGCATTCCCGTAAGGACATCTCCCGTCCCGCCGCTGGCCATTCCCGGATTTCCAGTAGAATTGACCGCCGTCCGTCCGTCCGGGGCGGCGATCACCGTCTGCTGCCCCTTGAGCACCACAATCACATTCCATGCCGCGGCCGTTTTCTTCGCGATCGGGATGCGATTCGCCTGCACCTCGGGCACCGAGCCGCCCACCAGCCGCGCCATCTCGCCCGGATGCGGCGTAATCGTGATCGGCCTGCTCTGTTTCAATTCGCCGGCGCGCCCCGCGAACGCATTCAGCCCATCCGCATCCAGGACGATTCGCGGCTCCGAGCGCATTTTCACGGCCGCGCGAATAAACTCTTGCGTTTCTCTGTGCGTGGTCAGCCCTGGCCCGATCGCGAGCGCCCGCTTGCGTTCCAGCAGGGACTCGAAATAGCCGTTCTCCATGCTGCGCATCGCAACGGTACCTG
>DATEME010000208.1:0-8115 GCA_035275865.1 Candidatus Acidiferrales bacterium
GGGAGTTTTTTCGGGATAGATCGCGTCGTGCCATATTTCAGGGCTCACTTGGTCGACGGGAGCTTGGACCGGTAACGCTACGTTCATGTTTGAGTTGCGGAGACTGAATAATCTACAACGCATACAAAAAAGCCCGGTAGAGACGGTATTGCGTTTACCTTACGAAAGAAACTATACTGAGAGTGTTCAATTAGGGTCGAAGGACTCAGTGGGCGCGAGCCCACTTTTTTGTTGGGATAAAAGAGTCCAGAAGCCGTGCTGATCGACGCGCCATGGACCTGGAAAAGATTCGCGAGGCGGCTGAAAGGGTCGCGCGCTCGGAAGGCGTCGAGGTATTCGACGTGGAATGGAAGGTCGGGAAACAGCGTTTTTTGCGCGTTTATCTCGATCGGCCGCCGGGGCCGTCAAACCCAGAGAATCTGGGTATTTCACATCGCGATTGCGAGCGCGTGAGCGAGCAGCTCAGCGCGATTTTGGATGTAGAAGAGCTGGTACCGGGACCGGGTTATATCCTGGAAATCAGTTCGCCGGGCATGGACCGGAAGCTCGTGAAGGAGTCGGATTACGAACGCTTCGCCGGCCGCCTGGCAAAGATTTGGTTGAACGAGCCGCTCGAGGGCAAGGCATACCTCGAAGCGAGGCTCGCAGGTGTTGCGGATGGTGTGGTGAAACTCAAGATCAAAGATCGCGAGCTGACGACTCCATACGGAAACATCAAAAAAGCGAATTTGGTAGTGGAACTATAGGCTAGGGAGAGCGGGGATGGCGAGTCTGCTGTACCAGACAATCGAGCAGATCAGCCGGGAAAAGCACATCGAACCGGAAGTGATCGTCGCGGCGATTGAGGACGCGATGGTCGTGGCGGCGCGGAAATACTACCGCACCGAGGAGGAACTCCGGTCGAAGTTCAATCCCGAGACTGGTCACGTGGACGTGTACTCCGTCCATACGGTCGTGGAGGAAGTGGCCGACCCGCTGAAGGAAATCTCGCTCGCGGATGCGCGCAAACAGAATCCCGAAATTGAAGTCGGCGGCGAGATCACAGCCTCCAGGCCGACTGAAGTGCTCGGCCGCATCGCGGCGCAAACTGCGAAGCAGGTGATTTTGCAGAAAGTTCGCGAGGCCGAACGAGACACGATCTACAACGAATATCACACGCGCGTCGGCGAACTGATTAACGCTGTTGTGAAGCGCATCGAAGGCCCGGACATGATCGTCGATATGGGCCGCACCGAAGCGCGTCTTCCGAAGCGCGAACAGTCGCGCCTCGAGTCCTATAACGTCGGCGATCGTCTTCGCGTGACGATTCGCGCCGTAGAGAAGGCCGCAAAAGGGCCGCAAGTCGTTGTTTCGCGCGCCGATCCCGCCTTGGTTCAGCGGCTATTCGAGATGGAAGTACCGGAAATTTACGACGGCACCGTACAGATCCGCGCCGTAGCCCGCGAAGCCGGCGAGCGAACGAAAATCGCCGTCGAAAGCCGCGATAAGGACGTCGATCCGGTGGGCGCTTGCGTCGGAATGAAGGGTATGCGCGTCCAATCGATCATCCGGGAATTGCGCGGCGAGAAAATCGACATCATTCCTCACAGTGAAGAGACGATTGCGTTTGCCCAGAAGGCGCTGAGCCCGGCAAAGGTGTCGCGCGTCCAGATAACCGATCCCGAAGAGAAGCGGCTCGAAGTGATCGTCGAGGACACGCAGCTATCGCTCGCGATAGGCAAGAAGGGGCAGAACGTTCGCCTTGCCAGCAAATTGATCGGATGGAATATCGATATCAAGAGCGAAGAAGAGAAGCGTCGCGAAGTCGAAGCGCAAATGGCGGCGCTCACTGCTCCTGGCACAGCACTTACGGAACTTGCCGGAGTTGGGCCGAAGACGATCGAGAAACTGGAAGCGGCGGGGATCACGTCTGTCGAGAAGCTGGCGGACATGACGCCCGAGCAACTTGTTGAAATTCCGGGAATTGGCGAGAAAATGGTGGAGAAGATCCATCAATCCGTAGCCGCGTATTTCCAGGCACTCGAGACGCAAAGCGCGGCGCCGTCGGAGGCGCCTGCGGAACCTGCAGAAGAGGGCGGGGCGGAAGTGCCCGTCGAGGAAAATTCAGTGGCCGCTGAGACGCAAGAAGTGGCCGATGAAGCAAATGTCCAATCCGAGGCCGTAGCAGATTCCGACGAGGCGGGCGCAGAAGCAGCGCCACAAGAAGGCGCCGAAAAAGTGGAAGGCGCTGCCGGCGAGTAATCATCCAAGGGCTTTAAAAAAGGGGCAAGGCAGTGAGGGCGGATCTGGCGTTCTGGTCACCGGCCTAACCACTAGCCACTGTTTGAATGGCTGAAGCAAACCAAATCCGAATTAACGAATTGGCTCGAGAACTTGAAATTAAGGCCAAGATGCTGATCGACTATCTTCCTGAGATCGGCGTCACAGAGAAGAAGACGCACTCGAGCTCGATCGACCTCCAGCACGCAGAATTAGTGCGCAAGCATTTCCATGAGCTCGCCGAAGCGGAAGCCGCAGCCGAAGCCGCGAAGCTTGCTCCGAGGAGACCTGCCCCGAAACCAGCGGCACCGTCCGGCGCGCCAGTTGCGCGACCCGCAGGTGCAACTCCGGCGGCAACGGCTCCGGCAGTTCCTCGGCCCGCGGCACCGAGCACAATTCCTCCTCCTCCGAGGCCGGCGGCCGCTCCGCCAGTAGCCCGTCCGGCGGCACCAACTGCGCCGCCGGCTGCGGCGTCGACGACCGCGACACCTTCGGCACCGGCTTCGGCGGCGCATCCGCCTGCTGCGCCTCCAACGGCTCCAAGGCCTTCTGCGCCGCCGACCGCGGCTCCGAGTGCCACTCCGAGGCCTCCATCGCCATCGCCGACCGGACCGCGTCCGGGTGTGCCTCTGCGCCAACAGCCAATTGGCCAGCCGGGCGCGCCCGCAGGGCAGCGGCCGATAGGACAACGTCCCGCCGCTGCAGGTCCCGGTGGTTCGCAAACGCCAAGTCAAGGTGCTCCGCGCCAGCAAGGACAGCAAGGTCAAGGCCAGCGGCCTCCGTTCCGTCCAGGCCAAGGGCAAGGGCAATATCAGCCGCGTCCTGGTGGCGGTGGGCAGGGATTCCGTCCAGCCGCAGGTGCAGCTCCGCGTCCTGGAGGCGCACCTCGTCCCGGCGGACCGCCTTCTCGATTCCCGCAACGTCCTGGCGGCAGGCCCGGTGGACCTGGGCAGGCGCCTCTAGGCAGCCAGCGCCCTGGCGCAACCGGCGTTCCGAAGGCCGAACCCGGCAAGCCGCTCTACGCGCGTAAACCCGCTCCAAGCCGAGGCCGCCCGACCATTGAGAAGCGTTACGCCGAGGGCGAACGCAAGCTTCATCCAGTCCGCGCACGTGGCGCAGGAGCGGGTCCTCGCGCCACTGCTGAACCCATCGCGCCCGTTCAACGTGAGCCTCGCGAAGTCACCGTAACTGAAGGAATCACCGTTCGCGAACTCGCGGAAAAACTAGACGTTCGCGCAAAAGATTTGCTTAAGGTGCTTCTCGACCGTGGCATTTTCGCGAGCATCAACCAGGCGCTTGATGTTCCCACGGCAACGAGCCTTGCCGAATCGTTCAACGGCATCGTGAAAGTCGTCACGTTCGAAGAGCAACTTGTCGAAGAAGAAAAGATCAAAGAGGAACGGACAGGCAATTTGCAGCCGCGCGCGCCTGTCGTGACGGTAATGGGTCACGTCGATCACGGCAAGACCAGCTTGCTCGACGCGATTCGCGAGACCGACGTTGCCGCGGGCGAAGCCGGCGGGATTACGCAGCATATCGGCGCGTACGAAGCACACGTCGGCGACCGCCGCATCGTATTCATCGATACGCCCGGCCACCAGGCGTTCACCCGCATGCGCGCACGCGGAGCGAAAGTGACGGACATCGTCGTTCTCGTCGTTAGCGCGGATGACGGCGTAATGCCGCAGACCGAAGAGGCGATCGCGCACGCGCAAGCCGCGAAGGTGCCGATCGTTGTTGCGATCAACAAGATCGATAAGCCCGGCGCACAGCCCGAGCGCGTGAAGCGCCAGCTCACGGATAAAGGGCTGATGCCGGAGGAGTGGGGTGGCACGACCGTCATGGTGGAAGTCTCCGCCAAGACGAAACAGAATTTGCCTCGCTTGCTCGAAATGATTCTGCTCGTTGGCGATCTTGCCGAATTGAAGGCCGATCCGGACGCACCCGCCAGCGGCACCGTGCTCGAATCGCGAGTCGACCGCGGGCGCGGGCCTGTCGCCACGGTGCTCGTGCAAAACGGCACACTTCACGTCGGCGACTTTTTCATTGTTGGAGCGGTTTTCGGAAAAGTACGCGCCATGTTTGACGATCGCGGCCAGCCGATTAAGAAAGCGCCGCCAGCGACGCCGGTGGAAGTGCTCGGTTTGCAGGGTGTGCCTGAAGCAGGCGACCAGTTCCAAGTGGCCGACGAAGCGAAGGCGCGGCACATCGTCGAATACCGTCAGGCCAAGCAGCGCGAGGCCTCACTTGCGAAGACATCCACGGGGCGCCTCACGCTCGACCAGTTGCACGAGCAGCTCCGCGCGGGAGAAGTGAAAGAACTTCCTGTCGTGATCAAGGCGGACGTGCAAGGTTCCGTCGAAGTCCTTAGCGAAATGCTGCCGAAGGTCTCGAACGACGAAGTGAAGATTAAGGTGATTCAGGCAGGCGTCGGCGCCGTGAACGAATCGGACGTGATTCTCGCGTCCGCTTCCAACGCGATCATTATCGCCTTCAACGTGCGTCCGGAGCGCAAAGCGTCCGACCTCGCTCAGCGCGAGGGTGTCGATATTCGCATGCACACTATCATTTACGAATTGCTTGACGAACTCGAGAAGGCCGTGGCCGGTCTGCTCGCTCCGACGATCAAGGAAGTCCACCTCGGCCGCGCGGAAGTGCGCGATACGTTCCGCGTCAAGGGCGTGGGAACGATCGCGGGCTGCTCGGTGCAGGACGGCATCATGAAGCGCGACGCCGAAGTCCGCGTCCTGCGCGACAATGTGGTGATTTATACGGGGCGAATCATTTCGCTGCGGCGCTTTAAGGACGACGTCAACGAAGTGCGTCAGGGCTTCGAATGCGGCATCGGGATTTCCAATTTCAACGACGTTAAAGTAGGCGATCATCTCGAGTGCTTCAAGATCGAGAAGACCGCGGCGCTGGAAGCGGTCGCCGCGGGCGAGCGCTCGCGCGGTTCGGCAGAAGGCGCCGAAGCCCGCCGCGGGTGACGGCCTGAAACCGCAATTGGCACGGCCGTTCTTCGGAGAGTCGCCCTTTCGCCGACTTTGCGACAAGCTTTGTGTGATGTCCCACCTTGGTTTTTTGGTGCGGAAATGCCGGTCGGCCTCCTGACGCTCGAAATTCACATTGAAGACGCGCAATCGTTGAAGGACAAGCGCCAAGTGCTGCGCAGCCTGAAGGACCGCTTACGCGCGCACTTCAACGTTGCTGTCGCTGAGCTGGCGCATCAGGAGTTGTGGCAGCGCTCTCGAATCGGCGTGGTCACGATTTCAAGCGATGCGAAGCATCTCGAAGAATCGCTCAGCGCGATCGCGACGGAGTCGGAAAACATATTGGGGCGCGATCTGGTCTCGCAAGAAATAGAGTATTTCGACGAAGACTTTGAGGCAGAGTCATGACGGTTGGGGGGCATCGCTCCGAAAGAGTGGCGGAGGAAATTCAGCATGAAGTGAGCCTAATGCTCGCGGGCGAACTGAAAGACCCGCGCGTCGCTGCCGCAATCGGCGTCACCGAAGTCCGCATGACCCCTGACATGCGGACGGTTCGCGTTTACGTGCAGCTCGAGGGAGACGACGCCGAACGCGAACGCGCGATGGAGGGCCTGAAAGCGGCCTCCGGCTTTGTTCGCCATGAATTGACCGAGCGTCTGCATCTGCGCCGCTCGCCCGAGGTGCTGTTCTTGCCGGACACATCGGAAGAGTACGGGCAGCACATCGACGAGCTTCTGAAAAAGATCAAGCAGCAATAAAAAGCGGGGCGCGCAGGTTTTCTCTGCGTTCCTCTGCGTCTCCGCGGCAAATTTCGGTTGTTTTTTGCATTTCAAGGACGATGCCTAAGAACGCACAACCTAACCCTCTCGATGGAATCCTGGTCGTCGATAAGCCGCAGGGCCGCACGTCTCACGACGTGGTCGAAGCCGTTCGGCGGCTCGTAGGCTTCCGCCAAATTGGTCACCTTGGCACATTGGATCCCTTGGCAACGGGCGTCTTGGTGCTGGCGCTTGGCCGTGCGACGCGCCTCGCCCGTTTTTATGCGGGTCGCAGAAAGCGGTACACCTGCGCAGTGCGCTTCGGATTTGCCACAGATACATACGATGCCGACGGGGAAGCGCAAAGCGAAGACAAGGCCCCGATGCTCGACCGAGCGGAAGTTGAGGCGCTCGCCGTGAAATTCATTGGCAAAATCGAGCAGACGCCGCCGCCATTCTCCGCCAAGAAGGTTCACGGCCGTCCGGCGCACGAGCTTGCGCGCAAACATAAGCCTGTCGAGCTAAAGCCAGTTGAAGTTGAAGTTTTCGAATTCAAGTTGACCGGGATTGAAGGCTCCGTCGCCAGATTTTCCGTCGAATGCGGCTCGGGAACCTACATTCGCGCTCTCGCGCATGAAATGGGCAAACAGCAAGGTACGGGCGCGCACCTAGCGGAGATCGTTCGCACTGCCGCCGGGGAATTCACCCTCGATCATGCCGTGCCGCTTGCCGACCTCGAATGTGAGGCGCGCGAAGGCAAGATTGGCGATCGCGTGATTCCGATCGAACATCTGCTCTGCGATCTTCCGCGAGCGGTCGTCCTGCCCGTGATCGAAAAGCGCATTCGCCACGGCGCTAAATTCAATTTGCCCCTCGCGCAAATTCAGCCCGGACAGGTCACCGCTGCGCAAGGCGCGCCTGCCGAACTCGACGCGGGCGAATGGAAACCTTCGCGCCTCCGCGTCTTCAACCAGCAGGGGCACCTTATCGCCATTGCCGAGCCCGTCGTACCGCGTACATATCAGCCAGTTCTTGTCCTTGAAACAAGCGCCTAGCGAGATTTGGTTTTCTTCCCGCGCTGTGTTGCGGCCTGGCTCTTTTTCGCCTCGCGCGGAGCGCGCTGGCACTTGGGACAGAAATGGCTGCTGCGGCCGCCGACGATGATGCGGCGAATTGTTGCACCGCAGCGAGGGCACTTTTTCCCCTCGCGCTGATACACGCGATGCCGCAACTGAAATTCACCTCGCTCGCCTTCGGCATCGACATAGTCCGACACAGACGATCCGCGTAATCGAATAGCCTCGTTCAGCACAGTTTGCACCGCGCGATATAGTCGGCGTGCTTCTTTGGCTGAAAGATTGGCGGCAATGCTCACGGGATGAATGCGCGCCCGCCAAAGGCCCTCATCGGCGTAGATATTTCCGATGCCTCGCAGGACGTGTTGATTGAGCAGCACCGACTTGATGGGAGCCCGGCGCCCGCGCAATTTTTCCGCGAACTGCTTCTCCGTCGCTTCGAGCGGTTCAAGGCCAAGTTTGCCTAGCGCCGCTTCGTGAGCGCCATTCGCCAAAAACGCAATCCGCCCGAAGCGACGAACGTCCGTATAGCGCAGTTCGCGCCCGTCATCCAAAACAAAGAATGCGTGCGTATGCGGTGCAACGGGCGCTTCGGGTTGGCACGTCACGAGTTGGCCCGTCATGCCCAAATGGATCAGCAGCGAGGAATCGCCTGGCGCGCCCTCGGATGATTCGAGATCAAGCAGCAGGAATTTTCCGAAGCGCCTCACCGCGACGATTGTCTTTGCCGGCAGCTCGTGCTCGACCGCCGTCGGATCGTCGATAAAATCTGTCTTCCCCAGTCGTACGGACGCGATCCGCCGTCCGGGCAGGGTAAGGCGCAGCCCGCGCGCCACAGTTTCGACTTCTGGCAGTTCCGGCATTTCCGTACAATCAAGATAGCAAACAATCGGGCGCGAATCGCGCCCGCAAGGCGGATTGGATGCCGAACGAGACGAAAGGTCTCGCTGGCGTGCGTGTTCTCTCGTTGGAAAGCAGGCGCGCCGCGGAAATGGCCAAACTGATCGAGAATTACGGCGGTCTGCCGATCGT
>DATEME010000209.1:0-5914 GCA_035275865.1 Candidatus Acidiferrales bacterium
CAGATCACGCCCAAAATTGTCTTTGCGTCCGATAGCAAACTAATCGAGCTCGATGCGGAAACCGGCCAACTGGCGCCGTCCTTCGGCGACAACGGCATGGTCGATCTGATCAAGGGGCTCGACGCCAAGATTCCCGCCAACCGCTACTCAGTTACTTCGCCGCCCGCGATTTACAAGAACTACGCCATTCTCGGACCCGAACTCGGCGAAACCGGACGCTACGGTTTGCCCGGCGATCCGCGCGCATTCGATCTGCGCACCGGGAAAGAAGTCTGGCGCTTCCACACAGTGCCGCAGCCCGGCGAAGAAAACCACGACACCTGGCCCGACGACGCTTGGCAGGATCGCTCCGGACCGAGCCTCTGGGCGCCGATCACCGTCGATACGCAGCGCGGCCTCGTTTTCTGCCCCGTTGGCAATCCCACTGATCAGGCGTACGGCGGCACGCGCCCCGGCCTGAATCTCTATTCCAGCACGCTCGTCGCGCTCGATGCGGAAACGGGAAAATTGAAGTGGTACTTCCAGACGACACATCACGACATTTTTGATTTTGACCTTAACTCGTCGCCAACGCTCGTCACCGTGAAGAAAGATGGCGCGGACATTCCCGCCGTCGCCCAGATGACTAAATCGGGGCTCCTTTTCATCCTCGATAGAACAACCGGAAAACCCGTCTTCGGCATTGAGGAGAAGCCCGTCCCCGCAAGTCACGTCCCCGGCGAACAGGCGTGGCCGACGCAGCCTTTTCCAGTGAAGCCCGCGCCGCTCGCGCGCATGGGCATGACGCGCGAAGAAGTGAGCAAAATTTCGCCCGAGACGCAGAAGACCTGCGAGGCGCAATTCGACAATCTCGTTCAAGAGGGGCCGTTCACGCCTTACGGGATCGTGCCCACGCTTGTGTTCCCAAGCTCCGAAGGGGGCGGCAACTGGGGCGGCGCGTCGTTCGATCCGAACATGGGCTACATCATCGTGAACACTCGGAGCCTTGGCACTAACGCGCACGAAGTTCCCACCGACTCGCAGGGCATCAAGTCGTACAGCAAGATCAAGGCGCCTTTCGAAGATCAGAACGGGCTGCCGTGCAGCGCTCCGCCGTGGGGCGAACTCATTGCCGTCAACGCAAACACGGGCGACATCGCGTGGCGCGTTCCGCTCGGCGAATACGCGGATCTGAAAGCCAAAGGCGTGCCGATCACAGGCACCGCGAATGCCGGCGCGCCGATCGTCACCGCGAGCGGCGTGATTTTTGTAGGCTCCACGACTGACTACCACTTCCGCGCGTTTGACGAAGAGACGGGCAAAGAGCTGTGGTCCGTGCAGCTCGAGAACAGCGCCATCGCCACGCCGCTCACGTACCAGGCTGCAAACGGCAAACAGTACGTCGCGACAGCCGAAGGCGGTGCGGGACACCTCGCTCAATTCCTGCGCCCGGCACAAACGCAGCCTGCACGCGATCTCGTCGTGGCTTACACGCTGCCTTAGCTCGCTGCCGAAAACGCCGCGCATCTCGCGACCCGCGAACGGTCCCCTGAGGCGGGAGCCTCGGGGCTGCGAGAGGTCGCTGGAATTTGGAGCGGCGGGTTTTACAGAAATGCGTTTCGATTGCGATTAGACGCACCTCCTTTCCTTTGTTTTCATGCACTTACGTCGATTTTTAATTCTTGGCAGTTGCGATTAGAAATGATCGCGATTTGATGCTTTTTGCTTATTGACGCCGCATCGCCTTAAGTGGTACAAGCTGTACCATGACATCGCGTAAAACGGACGCCGCGAAAGTTCGCTCTCCGCTCACCGATCTTGAAAACGACGTGATGCAGGCCGTATGGGAGATCGCGCCTTGCACGGTCGAAGCGGTCCACGAGATTGTCTCGCGCAAACACAAGTTGAAAGAAGCGTCGACGCGCACTTTGCTTCGCCGCCTCGAAAAGAAGGGTTATCTCACGCACGAATCAGGTGGACGCGCGTACGTCTACCGCGCCGTCGAGCCGGCACGCAGCCTCGCCGCTCGGGCGGTGAAGCAGATCATTGACCGTTTTTGCCGCGGCTCGGTCGAGGAATTGGTGAGCGGCATGGTCGAATCGAATGTCTTGGGCGAAAGGGAAATGGAGCAGTTGGAAAAATTTGTGCGAGGTCGCAAGGAGAGAGCGGAATAGGCGGAAACGGCATATAAGTGCGCCGACCGAAAAAGAAAACCAAAAGCGGAACGCCAAAAATAAAACAAATTCAAAGGCTGCCGGCCTTGCCCGCCAAACACCGGCGGGCATCCCCGCTGTGATGCGCGGGGCAAAGACCGGCGCTACGAAGGCAAACCAAGGGCAAAAGCGCCTACCGATGAACGTCCGTAAAATTCGCGGACAACGGTGGCCGCCACATAAATAAGTTCAAAAGCGCCGATCGAGAGATCGGCGTTCCCAGGGGAGGCAAAGACAATGACCTACTTCTTCCTCGAATGTACAATCCGCGCGGCGCTGATCGTCGGCGCGACGGCGCTCGTCCTCTACGCAATGCGCGTGAAGGTCGCCTCCGTGAAACATCGTGTCTGGTCGGCCGTTCTGCTGCTGATGCTTGCGCTTCCTCTATGGATCGCGTGGGGACCGAAAGCGCCGATTCGCATTCTTCCTGCCAATGTAGAAAATCTCGCAGCGGACGTTTTTATCCAATCGCCTTCTTCAGGCATCAGCAATTTGCCGAAATCGGACGCGCAACAAGTAGCCGGTCCATCGCGGGAAACCATGTTCTCGACGACCGAAGCGCTGCTCCTTGGCATTTATCTGTTCGGCGCATTGATTTTTCTCGTGCGTCTGGCGATAGGCACGTGGAGAGCCCGCCGCCTCGTCCGCGAATCCTCGCCTTGCATCATGAGAGCCTTCGACCCTCGAGGCGGGACCCTCGGGGCTGAGGATTTATGCGCTACGAGCGGAGCAATGCGGTCCCGAATTCCCGGCGCCGTAAGCCGCAATGAGGCATCTGCAGTTGCTTTTCGGCCTCGGAACTCCGATATCCCGATGCGCTCGGCCTGCAGCCCGGAGGCTCACGCTTACAAACTCGAGAATCCTAATCCCAGCCCCGAGGCTCCCGCCTCGGGGATTCTATCGAGCTCTCACTGCGCCGCGCCCGTCACAGTCGGCTGCTTCCGTCCCACAATTCTGCTTCCCGAAAATTGGCGCGAATGGTCCGCATCCCAACTCGCCGCCGTTCTCGCCCACGAACGCGAACACGCACGCCGCCGCGATCCGCTGGTCCAGTGGCTCGCATTATTCAATCGCGCGATTTTCTGGTTCCATCCTGCGGCATGGTGGCTCGAACGTGAACTCTCCGCGCTCGCCGAAGAATGCTGCGACGCCGCCGTCCTCGCACAAGGGCATGATCCCGACGCCTATGCCGAAACGCTGATGCACATGGCCCGCGCCGTAATGCACTCCGGCGCACGCATTAACGTGCCAGGAGCGGCGATGCCGGGATCGCGCCTGCCGCAACGCATTCGCTCGATCATCGACGCCGCACCCATCGCGCGCCTGTCGCCCGTGCGCGCTGCGTACACCATCGCCGTATTTGCGACAATCTGCGCCGCGTTTGTCTCCGTTACGCTTGCCCACACCCAACAGCCCTTACGCTCGTTCGAAGTCGAGTCCGTGAAGCTGAACACCTCGGGGGCCCAGAATGACCACCTCTCATTTGCGGTCGGCAGGTACACGGTGACGAATACAACCATAAAGAATGTAATCAAATTCGCCTATAACGCCCGCGACTTCCAAGTTACGGGCGCTCCAGCTTGGGTCGACACGGACAGATTCGACATTGATGCCACAGCGGGGGAACGACTGACGCAGCAATGGCGCGATCTATCTCGAGCCCAGCAAATTGAGGAGCTGAGGCCGATGGTCCAATCGCTCCTTGCGAATCGATTCAAGATGACTGTGACACACGTCGTGAAGGAACTTCCTGTTTACGCACTCGTTGTGGCGAGCGATGGTCCGCGGCTTACCCCGTCAACGCCCACGACTCCGGACCAATTCCGTATTTCCGGCGGCCCCGCCGGTGAGGCCGTGCTCACAGCGAAAAATGAGCCCATCTCTGCCCTGGTTACGATGCTCTCTCAACAGCTCGACCACGCCGTCGTAGACCGCAGCGGACTCGGAGGAAATTACGACCTTTTCCTCGAATGGACGCCGAGCCTGACTTCGCCGCCGGCGGCCGGAGCCCAAGCCGCCGCGAACACGGATGCGCCGTCGATCTTCACGGCATTGCGGGAACAGCTAGGACTACGGTTGGAATCGACAAAGGGTCCGGTCGACACGATTGTGGTCGATCACATCGACAAGCCGACGCCGAATTGAGGTTACTGGGTACGAAAATGAACCGCGTGTTGCATAAAATCGTCGCTGGCTTCCGTATCGATCCCATCGGCGTCGCCATGCCCGGGCCGCAGCTGCCGCAACGCATCCACAGAGTCATGGGGCGACAGTCCTTCGCGCCAATTTCGGGCATCCGCGGGGCGTGGATTGTATTGGTTTGCACTGCAGTGTTCGTCGTGTTCGCGGCGGGCGTGTTAGTGCGCGCGGATGACGCTGCGACGCACGCGCAGACGCAACCGCCAGCGCCACTCTCGTTTGAGGTCGCTTCGGTAAAGCTGAACAAATCCGGCGACGTGCGCTCCCCCTCGATGATCCTGCCCGGCGGGAGGTTCACTGCCACAAATAATACCGTGCGTGCGCTGATCCTGAAAGCGTATGGCATCTTCGCTTCACCCTACCTTCTGAAGGGCGGCCCCGGCTGGATCGATTCTGAAAGGTACGACGTTGATGCCAAGGCCAGCAGCGGCGCGATTCCGGCTGGAACGTCCAACCGTGTGCTCTGGGAGAAGACGCGCCTGATGCTGCAGACTTTACTGGCTGACCGGTTCAAGCTCTCGATTCACCGTGAGACAAAGGAAATGGCCTCGTACGAACTGCTGGTCGCCAAAAATGGACCGAAGCTTCAAAAGAGTGACGTGGATTGCAATGCGAGTGCGACCGCGTGCCATGGATTCTCAGGAAATCCTGCGCATTTCTCCGGTATCGGTGTGGACATGTACGATCTTGCTCTAATGTTGAGCCGTTACTCGGATCGGCCTGTCGTCGACCACACGGGCATTCAGGGGCTGTTCGATATTCGGTTGCAATGGAATCCCTTCGCGCCGGGGTCACAACCGGAAGCCGACGCACCGCGCTCTCCGGCCGCAGAAGCGAAGGAAGGCAGCAGGCCGGACACTGCGTCTCTGCCAATTCTTCCTGACGCGCTTGAGCAGCAGGTGGGTCTAAGGCTGGAACCAAATAAGGGCCCGATTGAAACCTACGTGATCGATCACATCGAGGAGCCGACGTCGAATTAACGCAGTTATTTTGTAACGCCGGCATCCTGCCGGCGTTTTGAGGGAAAAGCAATGAATCGCCCGTTGCGCGGAATGATCGCTCGCTTCCGTATCGACCCGGTCGGCGTTGCCATGCCTGGCCCATGCTTGCCGCAACGCATTCGCAGCATCATCGAAGGGCGCGCGTCCATGCGCATTTCGCGCATGCGTGCCGCGGGCCTTTTCGCACTGTGCGCGGTAATGTGTGCCGCATTCCTCGCCGTCACTCTCACGCGCGCCCAATCCTCCTCGGCACGCTGGGAAAAGGCTGCGGGCGGGAAAATGTCGTTCGAAGTGGCTTCGGTGAAGCAGGATAAGGATGGGCGTCCGTATTCGAATTTTCCGCTCGGTCCGGGGAACAGCTATTCGGCAAAGGGCGGCCTTCTTTCCGCGGTCGACATGCCCGTCTCGATTTACATCGGTTTCGCGTACGGACTAACGACATATCAAAGATACGCGCTGGATGGGCAGTTGCCTAAGTGGGCCAAGGAAGAGCGGTTCGACATCCAGGCCAGAGCGGACACG
>DATEME010000210.1:0-16094 GCA_035275865.1 Candidatus Acidiferrales bacterium
TACTTCACGCTTCCGCAAAACAAGGAAGAGCTGAAGCGGAATCAGTTTGGCGGCGTGTTTGGCGGGCCGCTGTCGATCCCCAAGCTTTACAGCGGGAAAGATAGGACGTTCTTCTTCGTGAGTTACGAAGGCGGCCGGCAAATCCAAGGTAGTGTTAGCAACAGCGTCGTCCCGAGCGATGCTGAGCGGGCGGGAGACTTCACCGGAATTGCAAACAAAATCTATGACCCGCTCACCACGAACAACGCGACGGGCGCCCGGACGCAGTTTTCCTACAATGGCGTCAACAACGTGATTCCGCCGAACCGGATCGATCAGACGGCGAAATACTTCATGCAATTCATTCCGCACTACAACGCAACAACTGTCTCCGGGTCAGGCATTGTTACGTACCGCTATATCGCGGTGCCGAACCAAGACTACAACGATGACAAGGTCTTGCTGCGGGTCGACCAGCAGATCAATGCAAATCACCGCCTTTCGCTCCGTTACAGCACGAATCGAAACCGGGAAACGGATTTTGCTTCGTTCCCGGCTTTGGGCTCCACGTATCTCCAGGGACCGGCAGCGAACTGGGAAGCGAACCTCACGAGCACGCTCGGCCCCAAAATCGTGAACACTTTCCTTTTCAGCTATCTGAGCGGCCAGTATCGTTCTAACGCCTATTTCCAAGGACAGGGGCTGGCCATGGACGCCGCGGCCGGCATCGATCCGTCCTTTTTGCAGGGGCTTTCCAACGCCACTTATTCGAGCATCCCGAGCTTTAGCATAACGAGCTATGCCGGATTTCAGGGGCAGGCTAACGACGGCAGACCTAAAACTCAGAATCGATCCGCCTATGAGATACACGACAACGTGACTTTGATCGAGGGCAGGCACGTTTTCAAGTTCGGCGCGGAAATCTATCACCGTGTGGGCCTGCTGACGGATACGCGGACTGGTGATGGGAGCTTCAGCTTTAACGGCTCAATGACGCAGAACAATCCATCCAAAGGTACGGGCGATGGATTCGCGGACTTCCTGCTCGGGTGGCCATCCAGCGCGGCCCGATCCTACATGGTGCCGCCGGAAAGCTGGTGGGGCGGCACGGGAGTGTATTATCACTTCTTCGGTCAGGACGATTTGAGAGTAAACAGCCGGCTGACTTTGAACATCGGCCTGCGATACGAACATAATCCGTGGCTGACGCCCTACAAAGGACAAGGAGCTGGTTTTAATCCCGCGCTGGCGCAGCCAATCATCGTCTCCAGCGACACGGATCAGGTTGATCTGAGTGCGCAATCGGAAGCGGCGGTGGGCTATGCGTTGTACCAACCGTACATCCAGACGAGCCATCAGGCGGGCGTGCCCAAGACAATCACGGCGAACGATAATTTCCAATTCGGTCCACGCTTCGGATTTGCCTGGCGGCCAATCGGCGATAAGACCGTGATTCGTGGGGGCTGGGGACTTTACTACGAGCCGGAAAGCACCAACGTCCGCCTGAACTTTAACTTTCTTCCGTTCAATCTCGTTGAGAGCATAAGCGCGACGCCCAGAGTCGTACCGACGCAGCCTACGTCGAATTTCTTCCAAGGCGAAGCCTTCGGTGCGGACTTGCAGCCGCAAAATTCTCCGGTTTCCTGGAGTCCCTTGCCGCTAAGGGCGGACAATGCGCGCATCACGACTTACAGTTTTGGCGTGCAGCAGCAGATCTTCGGAATGCTGCTGGAAGCCGATTATGTAGGCACCAAGGGAAACCATTTGGCGGGCGGCAATTCGATCAACATTCCTCCACCGGGGCCTGGAGCTCTTCAGCCTCGGCGTCCCTATCCGCTCTTCGGGAACATCAGTTACAACACACAAGACGGGCGCTCGCGTTACGATGCTTTGCAGGTGAAGATACAGAAGCGATATTCCGCGGGCCTCTGGTTCCAGTTGGCCTATACGATGTCGAAGGCGTCGGGCTACGGACAAACGCTGGCCTATGGCGGTCCGACAAGCTTTCGGTGGACAAAATCCGGCGGAGATATCCCCGAGGCGGTTACGTTCAGCTTGGGATATGCCCTGCCGTTTGGAAGAGGGAAGCGCTTCCTCGGATCCGTGCAAGGCTTTACGGGAAGTCTTCTGGATGCAGTCGTGGGTGGTTGGCAGGTCGCTGGGCTGACGACGTATCGCAGCGGAATGCCGTTTACGCCGTCGATTTCGGCCGATCAATTGAACAACGGAATCGGCGGACAACATCCTAATCAGGTTGTGCCGGGCTGCGGTGGAAATCACTCGCTGACGAATTACTTCGATAAGTCGCATTTCGTCGTTCCCACGTTGTATACGTATGGCACAGCGGGAACGAATATCTGCCGCGGTGGGCTTTACATGAATTCGGACGTCACGCTCTCGAAGACGTTTTCCATCGGAGAATACGGGAAACTCCAGTTCCGGGCGGAAGCGTTCAACCTGCCGAACTCGGCGTATTTCAACAATCCGAGCACTTCGATCGACAGCAGTTCGGGCGGTCAGGTGAGCGGCACGAGCAACGATCCGCGGGAGATCCAGTTCGCGTTGAAATACCTATTCTGATTCTGACGCGATAAGCGGATTGCACTCGACGAGCCCTTTGGTCAGAATTTCGCCCCGCCGGGAGAAGGGGAGGCTTCCGGCGGAGCCCGAGGCCATCAGCTACCGTTCTGTTTATCGAGTTCCTAGAAAATATTCGTCTCAACGTGCTGAGGAGCGATGACATGAAGATGAAGAGCATTATCTTAGGGATTGTGGCGGCGGCACTGATTGCGCCGTTTTTGTTGCGGGCGCAACAACAGGAGGCCGTCTACCTCGATCCCTCGCAGCCAATCGATAAACGCGTGGACGATTTGATCCAGCGCCTCAAGCCTGACGAGAAGGTCTCGCTCTTGAGCACGACTGCGCCCGCGATCGATCGACTGAAAATTCCGGCGATGAACGGCTGGAATCAAAGCCTGCACGGCATCGTTTGGACAAAGCCCACGACGATGTTCCCGGTGCCCATCAGCATGGCCGCTACTTGGGACCCGGCGCTGACGCAGGAAGTTGCCGGCGCAATTGCCGACGAAGGTCGTGCCGTTTACAACTACTGGCACACCGTGAAAGGCACGACGGAGATGGCTGGCCGCTATGAAGCGACTGTGCTGCCCGATGGCACGCGCGTGGCGCACAACGGCCTCGTCTATCGTTCACCGGTGATCAATATGGACCGTGACCCGCGCTGGGGCAGGATATGGGAAGCGTTCGGCGAAGATCCGTTGCTTGCCTCGAAAACTACGGTGGCATATGTGAAGGGCACGCAAGGCGACGGCAAATATCTCAAGCTAGCCGCGACGCTGAAACACTATGCCGTTTACAACCAGGAAGTCGATCGCACGAGTACGTCTACCGATGTCGTGAGTGAGCCCATGCTGCGCGAATATTTCCTGCCTCAATTTAAGGCGGGAATTATGGCGGGTCATGCAACGTCCATCATGTCGTCCTACAACGGCATCAACGGAATGCCCAACGCCGAGAATAAATTCCTGTTGACGGATATTCTCCGCGACGAATGGCATTTCAACGGGTTCGTGGTTCCCGATAGCGGCGCTGTTCGCAACTTAGTGACCGCGCACAAAAAATATCAGACGCTCGAGGAGGCGGCTGCCAAGACAATCCTGGCCGGAAGCGATCTGGACGACGGCACATACGCCCAGGTGCTTTCCAAGGCCGTGGCCGAGGGATTACTCACCGAGGATGACATAAATCAGTCGCTGCGCCGTGTGCTTACCGTGCGCTTCCGGCTCGGCGAGTTTGATCCGCCGGACATGGTGCCCTACAACAAGCTCGGGCCGGACGTCATCGATTCGGAAGCACATCGGCAGTTGGCTCTGCGCCAGGCGCAGGAATCGATTGTTTTGCTGAAGAACGACAATAGTGTGCTGCCACTCGACAAATCGAAGATCAAAACGGTGGCCGTGATTGGACCATTCGCGGACTTTGCGCAGACTGGGCCAAATTACACGGGGCTTTATTCGAAATTCGTCAAACCGATCGACGGCATTAAGGACAAAGCCGGTCCAGGCGTGAAGGTGCTCTACGCGCGGGGCAGCGGCATTCTCGAATCGGACGATGCGAAGGCGAGCGACGAACAAGCGGCCGCGATTGCGAAACAAGCGGACGTGGCGATTCTCTTCGTCGGCAGCAACGAAGTGTTGGAACGCGAAGGTATCGATCGTTTGAACGTCGGACTTCCGCCTGTGCAGGCACAATTGGTGCGGGCGGTGGTGGAGGCGAATCCGAAGACGGTGGTTGTGCTGCTGAATGGCGGGCCTGTTGCGCTGGCGATGGGGGGATTTGGGCGCGGCGCAGCGGCCGTGGCAGGACGCGGCGGCCGCGGCGGTGCAGCCGAGATTCCCGCTGTGCTAGACATGTTCTGGGCCGGCGAGGAAGGCGGCACGGCCGTTGCGGATGTTCTCTTTGGCGACTACAACCCTGGCGGAAGATTGCCGTACACGGTCTATCCCGGAACGCAGGGCCTGCCGCCGATGACCGATTACAACATAGCGGACGGATTTACCTACATGTATTACGACGGCAAACCGGAATTTGCCTTTGGGCACGGCCTGAGTTACACCACCTTCGACTACAGCGCGTTGCGCCTCTCGGCCAATCAAGTTCCGAGCGACGGCAAGGTCACGGCAAGCGTCGATGTACGCAACAGCGGCCAGCGCGCCGGAGACGAAGTCGTGCAACTTTACGTTCACGATGACGTGACGAGCGTGAAGCGGCCCAAGGAACAGTTGCAGGGATTCCAGCGCATCAGCCTGAAGCCGGGAGAATCGAAGACGGTTACTTTCACGATTCCGATCGAGCAGCTTTCGTATTGGGATTCGCAAAGGGGGACGTTCGCGGTGCAGCCCGGAACATTTGACTTCATGGTGGGCAGCGCTTCGGACGACATTCGCCAGAAAGCGGACGTGCAGGTCACGAGCGCGGGGGAATGGCCGCCGAGCGATTTGACTACGGCGGAGGCATTGAAATACTAGCGGGGAGTTGCGTTGCGCCGACTTGACGCAAGCTATGCGCGAGAGTGAGTCCCGATTATACTGGTGAGCGAGAGGTTCTCTTTAAATTACCGAAGAGTTCCTCTGTTTCCGTAAGCGAACTCTGCTCCCCGCTATCGCCTAAATTCGCAGCAAGATCGAGGATATAGATGTCATCCGTGGCGCCGTCACTTTCTGTAACCAGGGAATCCAAAGAAGACGTAACCGTACGACTGCTTACTGCCTTCAAGTGGCTCATTTCCGAAGGAACGCTGAGCAGCGGGGCGAGACTGCCTGCGGAGCGCGACTTGGCGGAGAAATTTCAGGTAAGCCGTTCGTCGCTGCGCCAGGCGCTCAAGGTGCTGGAGATCATGGGCGTGATTTCGCAGCGCGTGGGAGACGGGACGTACATCACGAGCGGAGACAGTTCGGTTCTCGCCGAGTCGCTTGAGTTCCTGATTCTGCTGAACGGCATTTCGTTTCACGAAGTGATGGAGGCGCGCATTATCGTCGAGCCGGAGCTTGCTGCCCTGGCAGCCGCGCGCGCGACTCCGAAAGACCATGCGGCGTTGAGGCATGAAATGAAGGCGATGAAAGCCAGCAACGGGCGGGATTCGATCAGCAAGCACGACTTGGAATTTCACAAGATCATTTTCGATGCCGCCGGCAGCCGCGTCTGCAGCATGCTCTTCACGGTGATTCATCAATCGCTCCACAAATTGATTGAGATGACGTCGCAGCTCGTCTCCGTGGAGCACACGATGGTCTTTCACCAGCGCATCTACTCGGCAATCGCGGAAGGGAACGCAGCCGAGGCGCGGAAGCGCATGACGGAGCATTTGCTCGACGTGAAAAACCTGCTCTCGCGTGCCAAGCACGAACAGCAGACTTCGCGCGTTCAACACCGCATATCGCAACTCGCCATTCAGCCGCCGCGCGCACGAACGCGGAAGCGGTAGAGCCTTAATGAAGCTACGCTGGCGCATTGCCTTCCTGGTTGGAGCCGCAATCGCGATCAGCTATCTCGATCGCCAGACGGTGTCCGTGGCGATCGCGGCCATCCAGCGCGACATTCCCATCTCCAACGCGCAATTTTCCACCCTCCAGGCGCTATTTCTTGTCGCTTATGCCGCGATGTATGTGGGCGGAGGCCGTCTGCTCGATGCAGTAGGCACGCGGCGCGGATTTGTATTGATCATGGTGTGGTGGTCGCTGGCATGCGCGGCTCACGGGCTTGCGACCGGTTTCTTTACGCTGGCTCTGTGCCGGTTTCTGCTGGGCATTGGCGAAGGCGGAGGGTTTCCGGCCGCGACCAAAGCGGTTGCCGAGTGGTTTCCGACGCAAGAACGTTCGATGGCGATGGGAATCATCAACGGAGGGACGGCGATCGGCGCTGTGGCCGCTCCGCCGCTGATTGCGTTGATCATTTTGTCTGCGGGTTGGCGATGGGTATTTTTTGCCGTCGGTGCGGTGGGGCTGATTTGGACTCTTTGGTGGGCCCGCGACTATTTTCCGCCTTCTGTGCATTCCAAGCTCAGCGCCGGAGAGCGGGAGGAAATTCGTGAAGTCTTTTCACAGGAGAGCGAGACCGGCCCCTCGGTGTCGTGGTTCAGCCTCTTTTCGTTTGTGGAGGTCTGGGGCCTCGTGATCGCCAAATTCCTGAGCGATGCGGCCTGGTATTTCTATCTTTTCTGGTTGCCGAAGTATCTCTACGACGTTCGCGGCTTCGACGTGAAGCGCGTCGGCTATTACGCTTGGATTCCGTATGCCGCCGCGGGAGTTGGATGCATTGCCGGCGGATGGTTTTCGGGATGGCTCATCAAGCGCGGCAAGTCTCTCAATTTTGCCCGCAAGGCGGCGCTGGGCGCGAGCGCGGCGGTCATGCCGCTGATACTTGTCGTGCCGCACGTCGGAGTGCAATGGGCTATCTTGGTCTTCAGCATTGCATTTTTCGGGCAGCAATCGTGGTCAACCTTAATCATGATCGTTCCGACGGATTTGTTTCCGAAGCGAATCGTCGCCTCGGTGGCTGGGCTCGTCGGATTTGGCGGCGCCATCGGAGGAGTGATCTTTAATCTCGTGGTCGGTTATCTTCTGACCAACGGGTTCGGTTACGCCACAGTGTTCGGCCTCGTTAGCATGTTTCACGTTGCCGCGTTTTGCCTTATCCTTGTCACGGTTCGCCGCGTGCGGCCGCTGATCGTTTCGCGGGGAGAAATGTCGTTGACGCAGGCCTGATGTTCGCGCTTGCGTCAAGCTGCCCACGGCGACATATATCAAAACCGCGCTATTTTTTGATTGCCTCATTTTTCCGGCAAAACGCGTAAGGAGACATTGTGCAACAGCAAATCGCATTAATTGGGCTCGGGACGATGGGAATCGGCATGGGCGGCCGATTGTTGCAGGCCGGCTTTCCGCTCAAGGTCTACAATCGCACGCCGCAGCGCGCATCGGAACTCGTGGCGAAAGGCGCGGTTCTCGCGTCTTCGCCCGCCGATGCGGCCGCAAATGCCGATGTCATCATTGCCATTGTCTCCGATGACGCTGCGTCGCGAGAGGTTTGGCTCGGCGACAAGGGCGGGCTCAGCACGGCCAAGCCGGGCGCGGTTGTGATCGATTCCAGTACGATCTCGCCGCGGTGGGCGCGCGAGTTCGCTGAAGCCGCCAGGAAGAAAGGCTGCGCGCCCCTCGATGCGCCTGTTACCGGCAGCAAGCCGCAGGCGGCTTCGGGCGAACTTCTCTTTCTTGTCGGCGGAGACGCAGAAGCCCTCGAGAAAGCGCGCCCGGCGCTCGCCGCCATGAGCCGCAAAATTGTCTACATGGGGCCCAACGGCAGCGGCGCGCTAATGAAGCTGATCAATAATTTTCTCGCAGCAGTGCAAACGGCTTCTCTCGGGGAGGCGATCGCTCTGATCGAGCGCAGTGGCATGAATCGCGATACGGCACTCGACATCCTCTATAACGGCGCTCCCGGCAGCCCTCTGATCAAGATTGTTGGCAATCGCATGACCTCACGCGACTACTCCGTGAATTTCTTCCTCCACCTGATGAAGAAGGACCTGACGTATGCCGCAGCGGAAGCTGGAGAGCACGGTCTTCAGTGGAAAACGGCTGCTGCGGCAATATCTCTCTTTGAAGAAGCACAAAAGCGGGGATGGGGAGAAAAAGACTTTTCGTCGGTCGTGGAGGCCGCCAGGTGAGGCTGATTCAGATTCGAAATCGGGAGGGCGGGCGTCACGTCGGCGCGGTCGACAATGGCACGATGCAACTGCTCGACGGCGTCGACTCGGTCTATGCATTGTGCCGCGAGGCATTTGAGAGCGGCAAACGGCTTTCAGCTTGTGCCGAAGCGCGCATCTCTCGGCATACGCTCTCGTACGACGATGTTTACGGTGGGCGTTCCGATTGGCGCATTCTCCCGGCGATGGACCATCCCGATGAGCCGGCGCGCTGCATCGTGAGCGGCACCGGGCTTACGCACGTGAAGAGCGCGCAAAATCGTCAGGCGATGCACAAGAGCGGCGACGCACCTACGGACAGCATGCGGATGTATCAATGGGGAGTTGAAGGCGGGCATCCGGCAGCTGGAGAGATTGGCGTTGCGCCGGAGTGGTTTCACAAGGGATGCGGCACGGGGCTGCGTGCGCACGGCGAACCGCTCGTGGTGCCCGCGCACGCCGAAGACGGCGGCGAAGAGCCGGAGATTGCGGCTATTTACGTTATCGATTCCGCAGGCCAGCCGCGCAGAATCGGCATGGCCATAGGAAACGAATTTTCAGATCACATATTCGAAAAGAAAAATTACCTGTACCTTGCCGGTTCGAAACTCATGCCATGTGCGATCGGACCGGAGTTGGTGCTCGACGCCGATTTTCAGGAGGTGCCGGGTGAGGTCTCGATCGAGCGGGAAGGGAAGACCTTGTGGCGGCGCGACATTCTGACCGGCGAATCTGTGATGTCGCACAGCCTTGCGAATCTCGAACATCATCATTTTAAGCATTCCGGACACCGCCGTCCCGGCGATGTGCATATTCACTTTCTCGGTGCGGACGCATTCAGCTTTGGCGAAGGCGTGGCACTGCAGAGTGGCGACCTCATGCAAGTGAGCTTTGAGGGATTTGGCAGGCCGCTGCGGAATCCTTTGCTGGTGGAGGCTTCGAAGAAAAAGCTGTTTGCCGCCACGCCGCTTTAGCGGTTTTTAACGCGGAGCCCTCGTTTGCCGTACGCCTGCGCTTAAATCTTTCGATCTGACCGATTAACGCACGATTAACACCTGAATGAACAGAAACCGTAGCTTTTGTGGTAGGAATTAACGCCTTTGGGTGCGATAATCGGTGCCGATTATGGCTCTGACTAATGTTTCCTCGCAGCGCGAGCACGAAGACCGTTTTTCTGAATTTGCGGGCAATCCGGATTTTGTCCTTTCCCTGGCTCGCGGACTTCAGGTAATCGAATCTTTTCAGCGCATGACCGACGCGCTCTCGGTAAGCGAAATAGCTTCGCGGACCGGACTCTCGCGCGCGGCTGTACGGCGCCTCTTGATTACGCTCGAAATACTCGGCTATGCCTCTCACCAGGGGTCGGTCTATCGCCTCAGCGCGCGAATTCTTCAACTTGGATTTTCGTACCTTTCGTCGAGTTCTCTGGAAGCGCTCGCGTATCCGCTGCTTCAGCATGTGACGCAATCGCTGCACGAATCGTCGTCGCTGGGCGTGCTCGAGGGCGACGAGATGGTTTATGTGGCGCGGTCTTCAGCGCAGCGCGTGATGTCCATCGGGTTGGCCGTCGGGAGCAGACTGCCCGCATATTGCACTTCGATGGGACGCGTCATGCTGGCGGCGTTGCCACCGGACGATTTTTCCGCGTTCTTGCGGCGGGCTCGTTTCGAGCGGCTTACGCCGAGGACGGTCGTCGACAAAGGCCAATTGGCGCGGGTGATCGAGCGGGTTCGCGCGGACGGCTACTCGATCGTGGACGGAGAATTGGAAGTCGGGTTACGGTCGATCGCCGTCCCCGTCACTTCTCGGTCGGGCCGCGTAGTTGCCGCCATGAATAGCGGCGTGCATGCGGCGCGCGTTACAAAGCAGCGGATGACGGCGGAATTCTTTCCGTTGTTGCGCCAGCAAGCGGCGCTGCTTGGATCTATGCTGGCGTAGAATAGTCATCTTCGCTCGTTAGAGCCCGCCACTTGGCCGTTCATGCTTTGCATCCGCCTCCCGTGCTAACCTGACTCTTTTGGAGACAAACGACGTGTTGTCCCGCCACTGGTCAAAAGGCCTTGCCAAGCTGGCGCCGCTGATTTTCCTGTCGATTCCTGTCTTCGTGGCCGCGCAGTCCTATCACGAACGTGACGGCGTCATTGACATGGACGGCGAGCGTTTCCCTCCGGAAGATCCCCACGAGAGGGACGAATGGACATTCGCGCGCTTCCATTACGACATGGACTTTGGCGGTTACGGGCGCTTCCGTTTCCAGCGATGGGCCGCGGATTATCCGAAATCAGACCGGCAATTCGTAATCGGCGTCAAGCGCCTTACGAGGCTCGATGCGCGCTCGAAAGAGCACGTGATCGATGCGAAGAGCGATGAAATTTACAATTACCCGTGGCTCTATGCGGAAGATCCCGGCGCCTGGAACCTCTCGCAGGAGCAGGCGGACCATCTGAGGCAATATCTGCTGCGCGGCGGATTCTTAATGCTCGACGATTCACACGGCGATTTCGAATGGCAAAGGCTCGTTGCGGGATTGCGAATGGTTTTCCCCGAGCGCCACATCGAAGACTTGCCGAACGCTAACGAAATCTTCCACATCGTCTACGATCTCAACGATCGCACACAGATTCCTGGCACGCGTTACATCTGGGGCCGCATGCAATACACGCCGGACAGTTCGACACCGGAATGGCGCGGCATCCGCGACGACAAAGGCAGGCTCGTGATTGCGATCTGCCATAATTCGGATGTGGGCGACGCATGGGAATGGGCCGACAGCCCGAACTATCCCGAGCATGAAGCTTCGCTCGCCTACCGCATCGGCATCAACTACATCATCTACTCAATGACGCACTGACGGGCGCGCTGGCGCTACAGCGGCTGGTCCGGGCGAATAATCGTGCGCCACATGTGCGCGACGGGACTGCCGTCATTGCCGAGCCCTTCCTTCGGCTGCCTGAAATGGCGTCCGATGATGTCTAGAAACGGCTCGATTGTGACCACGACGTTGGGATCGAACGAGTAAAGGTCGTTGAGCGCCACGAGCCTCGGTTCCATGTACCAGGGGTGCTTCCGCACCATTTTGTAGGTCTCTTCGATGTAATCCGGCGGAACGTAATCGACGCCGAACAACTCCTTGTAGAGCTCCGGATATTCGTAGCCCACCGAGGGGTCGGCGTAATAGCGCAGCGCCTGATGATAGCGAATGGCAAACGCGACCTTCTCCGGAACGTACGGCTCGAAAAGCTGCGCGCCCCACCAGCCGTGATCGGTGCGAATCAGTTCCTGAACGACGTCATGCAGCAGGCAGGCGAGAATAATCTCTTCGGACATGCCGTTTTTCATCGCCAGATTCGCGCTTTGCAGCACGTGATTCGCCGTGGACATAAAGCGCAGATTGAAAAAGTCGACCAGGGTGGGATTTGCGGGCATGGGCGGAAGGCGTTTCATGTTTTCGCCCGTGCGCGTCACCATCATGAAACCGGCGCCCGCGCGATAAGGCCGCGTCTCGATCTGCGCCACCACTTCCGCTGCCGTTGGATATTTTTTCGGCTCTTCAGGCGCGGGCTTTTCGCCGCTCTTGGTGCTGCCGATCGCCGCATTAAGATCGTGCAGCATCTGGTGTTCGATGGCATCGGCGCGGCTTTCATGATCCATTTTCCCGACCGCGTCTTCGCCTCCTAGACTTTCGATGAATGTTTTTCGGTCGATTTCCATTGTGGGCCTCCTAGATCGCCGATCGGCCGTCGAAGGCGGCTGAGACAGTTGTTATCCCTATTTTAGATCAGATCGGCGACAAGGGTGTTGGGCCGCCAGGGGAGCATTTCTTCCGTTACAGCGGACAATATGGCCTCTCTCCATGCCACAAATCGCGCTTGGTTGCGACGATGCTGCCGCCGTATTAACATTCCCCAAGTCTTTTGGGGAGCGCAAAATGCCAAATGATTACCGTGCAGATCACGTGGGCAGCTTCTTGCGGCCTTCTGAGATTCTCGATGCGCGCCAGGACGCCGACCCACAACGGCTGCGCGCGATTGAGGACGAACAGATTCTCCGCGTGCTCAAGATGCAGAAGGATCTCGGACTTCAACTCGCCACCGACGGTGAATTTCGCCGCCGTAACTTCATGAGCGATTTTACCGACGCGGTCGAGGGCTTCGATCTGGCCGATGCCGTCGCCCGCGGCTGGCAGGCACGCCAGTCTCCACAAGCGAAAGGGACCGGCGTCAGCAGCGTCACAGGCATCGTTACGTCAAAGCTGCGGCAGGCGCGGCCGCTCACGGGTCACGAACTTACATTCATGAAGGCGCATTGCCAGGTCGCAATCAAAATGACGCTCCCTAGCGCGACGCAGTTTCCCGCGATTTCGTTCAAGCGCGGAATTACAGATCAGGTCTACAAAGACCATTCGGCGCTGCTTTGGGACATCGTCGCTATCATGAAAACGGAACTGCGGAGCCTCGCGTCCGGCGGAGTGAAATATATCCAGATAGACGCGCCGCGCTACAGCTACTACATGGACCCGAAATGGCGCGATTGGATCCGCACCGAAATGCAGATTGATCCGGACGCCGCGCTCGACGAAGCGATCCGCGCCGACGTCGCGTGTTTCGAGGCCGCGCGTCAGCCGGGCGTCACGCTGGCGATTCATCTTTGCCGCGGCAACAATCGCAGCCACTGGTACGCGGAAGGCGGTTACGACGCGATCGCCGAAAAATTATTCAGCTCGCTCGATGTCGACCGCTTCCTTCTTGAGTATGACGACGCGCGCTCCGGCACGTTCGAACCGCTTCGCTTCATTCCGCGCGGCAAGACGGTCGTGCTCGGGCTCGTCAGCTCCAAGGTGCCACGCCTGGAAAATCGCGAAGTTCTCGCCAGGCGTATTAACGAGGCCTCCAAATTTGTTCCGCTGGAAAATCTTGCGCTTAGTCCCCAATGCGGCTTCGCCTCGACTGCGGAAGGGAATTTGCTTACCGAAGGGGACCAATGGGCGAAGCTGCGACTCGTGGCGGAAACCGCGCGGCTCGTCTGGAGCAGCTAAGCGCCGCGATGGCTTCTTTCAAGAGCCCCGCACTTTGGGCTGTGGGGAGCGAAAGCCTGATGGAGTCCGTAGGCACACCAAGAAAAATCCAAGCGCCGGGACATCTTCTTGTTTAAAAGACTTTATGCCAGCGGAGATCGATGCCGTACCCGCCGTTCTGGTCGCGAAGAACCGTCACGGAGACCCGCGTATTCAGGTCGTACTGCAACTCCACCGTTTGCCCCTGAGTGGTAGTTACGTTGGTGCTGAATGTGAAAAGCAAGCTCCCGGTGACGCGTTGCTGAATTGCGATCTGCTGTCCCGGTTGGCCGGAACTGCTTGTCGCCAAGGGATCGATTGTCAATTGCGATACGCCGGTGAGATTCTCCAGTTTTCCGGCGACCTGGCTACCCACACCCTGCGCCAGCACGGATTCGGCGCCCATGCCAGCGCCCTGGGAAGGCTGGGCCGCAGCCTCTTCCGTTGTGTTTCCAAACGCGAGGAGGTGAATGATGTCCGCGGGCGGCAATGCGGGGTCGGACGTGTAATTGGTTTGCAGCCGGTCGACCGGTCCAGTCAAATTCAGAGTGATATTGTATTGCTCTATCCTTGTTGTGACGAACATCCGCACGACGGGCTCGGTCCGCGCCGGATTGGCGAATTCGATTGTTCCGCTTTGCACCTCGAATCGCTTGCCAAGAAAGAAGACTTCGCCGCTTGTGAGTGCAATTCTGCCGAGCACTACGGGTTCAGCCGCCGTACCCATTACGTCGAGATTTGCCGATCCGCCCACCCTTAGCTTGTTGCTTGCCAGGTTGATTTGCTGCGAGGAATCCACCGCAATGTTCAGTTTTATGCTTTTCTCAAATGGAGATGGCGGCCCTCCGACGGATGTTTCGGAAAATGCTCCTGAGAAGCTCGCCAGATCAAATTGCTGCGTGAACTCGAGATTGTCCACCTGCACACGGCCGGTAAGGAACGACGCATTCGCATTGCCGCGAAAGTTGAGTTGCGCGGTTAGTACCGAACGCAATCCCTCAGGGTAGAGGAGCCGCATGGAGTCCGCGGTTAGTGCCAGATTGAACGTGCTGCCATGCCCGATCGTCGCGAAACCTCGAGCGGAGACCTTTCCTCCTCCTACTGTTCCAGAGAAGTTGGCGATGTCCATGCGATTGCCAGAAAGGTTGATCTGTGCGTTCAGATTATCCACACCTGCGGGCAGGGATTCGGTCGTGAACTCCGCATTCCTCACTTGTAGCTGGCCCTGCATCGTGGGGTTCGAAAGTTGACCTGCGCTGTGAATGTGAATATCCACTTGGCCCGCTGCCTTCACATTCGCATCGATCTGTTGAAGTGCGCCGAGGTCAAGCGAGCCATCCGCTACTAGTGAGTAGGCCGCACTGCTCTTGATGGGAACCGTTCCTCCGAACGTTAGGTTCGTGCCCGGACCTTTTATTTGTGCCGGCATGACTGTGAGGGTTCCATTCGAATAATTCGCCAGCAATGGCCGCGTGAGTCCGATTTGCGCGCCTCCGTACGTCAAAGTGAACGTGGGCACGCGCAACTGAGCCTGCATCTGTGCAGGAGACTTCAGCGGGCCGCTTACAGATAGATGAATTTCGGTTTGCCCACCGAGTTTCGAAGACTGCGAAGGAAGAAAGTTCGCTGCGACAGCGCCAATCGGCAGCGCTCGCACGTCGACCGCCGCCGTGGTGTAGCGGTCGCCGGTCAGGGCGATATCACCCTTCGCTTCGACCGAGCCCTTATCGACAACGGATTGAAATACAAGCTGGGCGTGCTGATTCGCCACATGAACCTGGGCCAGCACATTCGAGATCGTCTGACCCTCCGCTTGAAACTCCGCGGCACTCACTTTCATTTCGAATTCGGGGTTATGAATCGTTCCAGCACCGCTAGCCTGAATGTTTGCCGCGCCCTGAACCGTCCCGCGGGACTGCAAGGCAGCGATTCGCGCCAACTTAAGATCATTGCCTCGCAGATTCACGTCGTACTGTTGAGTAGACAGGTTGTAGTTTGCGTTCAGCGAGACCGTGCCCGCTGGAATTTCTAACTTCATTACGGACTGAATCGCACCCGCGTGAGATTCTGCGTTCACCGTAAGATTTCTGATGGGCTCGTTCCAGGCCGAGGCACTCGACACCACAAGCGTGGCTTTTCCGTCAGGCGCCGATTTTGTTCCTGTGACGATCACGTTGGCCGACACTGTTCCGGTCATGGGGTAATGGAGCTGACCGATTTCCTGCACCGTAGCCAACTGCATATTCGTGACAGATGCTTTGGCCTGAATCGGACTATTCGCGGTCAGCTTCCAATCGTAGAGTCCAGCCCTCGCACTGAATGTAATCTGAGCTTTGCCGCCGCTCGTTAGCGTGCCGTTTTGTATTTCAAGGTTGGAAGAACTGCCTTTGATATTCAGTGCGAGGGCGCTCCATTGGCTTCCGTCAACGGCCAAATTGTGGGCCGTAAGGCGCCCTAGGATTGCCGGGTTCTTTGTCGTACCAGTAGCGCGAATCGTCAAACTGGCCGAGCCATTTCTGCGTGCACTCCGCCCGCACTGTGTAGGTCCCCGAATTCGCGCGACCCGCATTGGCCCTCGTGACAGCGTTGCGACCGCGCCTCTGCTCGACGCTCCGCAGCCCCCAATAGCCTTTATTTTTGCGCTCCCGGCCCTGCATGCGTAATCGGTGTTCTTTCGTAGCCCGCCTCGGAACAATGATGTAGTTCTGAAAGCGAAACGAAGCATCCGAATTCCGGAGTTTAGAGGCAATATTCGCGACCGCTACAGCGTCTGCGCGGACGACTCCTCTTCACCGTGCA
>DATEME010000211.1:0-2852 GCA_035275865.1 Candidatus Acidiferrales bacterium
TCACGCGCAAATGCGGCCACAGTGGTGAAGCGGGAGACGGCAGGCGGATGCCCTTTGCATCGACCTCAGGGGAGGACATGAAACAACCAACGATCGCGCGAGGCGCATTGATCGGAGCCTTCGCGTCGGTATTTCTCAGCGCGGTGATTGCTGTTCCTACGGCCGCAACGGCGGACGAAGGCGGCGTGAGCTTCTGGCTCCCCGGCTTCTTCGGGAGCCTCGCGGCGTCTCCGCTGCAACCAGGATGGTCCCTCGAGACGATCTATTATCACACCAGCGTGTCTGCCGGAGCCGATGTGGCCAAAGCGCGCGAGATCACAACTGGTAGGATTCCCGTCAATCTCACCGCGAATGTAAACGCGAGTCTTGATGCAAGGGCCGATCTCGCACTCGCCCTACCGACCTACACCTTCGCCACGCCAGTCTTTGGAGGCCAGCTTACTCTTGGTGCCGTTGGGCTGTATGGCCGCGAGAGCACTTCCTTGGCGGGAACAGTTTCAGGCGCACTGGCAACCCCAGTGGGCACACTTCCATTTGCGCGCTTCGACAGCATCAGCGACTCCGTGACAGGCTTCGGAGATGTCTTACCGATAGCGACGCTGCGCTGGAACGCGGGCGTTCACAACTACATGACGTACATCACCGGAGACATACCGGTCGGAGCCTACGACTCGACACGTCTCTCCAATATCGGCATCGGGCACGGCGCGATCGACGCCGGCGGCGGCTACACCTATCTCAATCCGCAGCCGGGCATGAATTCTCCGGCGTGCTCGGCTTCACCTACAATTTCACCAATCAATCGACCCAGTATCAGAACGGCGTCGACATGCATTTCGATTGGGGCGCATCGCAATTCCTAACGAAGCAGTTTCTTGTCGGTGCCCTTGGCTATGTCTACAGGGAGTTGGGTTGCGACACCGGCGCCGGCGATCGGGTCGGCTGCTTCCAGTCGCAGGTGGTCGGCGCCGGCCCGCAGGTCGGGTTCATCATTCCGCTGAGCACCACGACACAGGGCTACCTCAATCTCAAGAGCTACTGGGAGTTCGCCAACCAGAACCGGCCCGACGGCTGGAATGCCTGGGTGACATTTGTGATCTCGCCAGCGGAACAGACGCCAAGCACCGCGCCTAGGCGAATACTCACGAAGTAACAACCTCTGGACGGCGGTTTGTCCGCTTTGGGTCATAAGCAGACAAAGCGTCCTGCTCGGACTTTGTCCGCTTTACCCCCAAAAGCGGACAAAGAGCAGACATGTTGGTATGTCCGCTTTGTGCCGATATTGTTGCAGAAGCCGGCGATTAAAGCGGCGAAGCTGGCGCCTCCATTTTCGGAGCGGTTCTCACCATTGCTCTTTGCAGAGCGGTGACACTGGGACACTGACATAGGCACTGGCTACGCAAGACACGGGTCGGCCGCTGGTGGCGGTCGCGCGACCAGCTTCGCGAGCCGGCGTAGGTTCTGCGCGATTGCGGCGAGGGTAAACTCATCTTGCGCACCGCATGGGCCGCGTAACCGAAGACGCCCGAGCCGCAAGATGCGTTTGAGATGAGCAAACAGCATCTCGACGGACTTGCGATAGCGGCGCGATCGCTCGAAAGCCTCGGTTTTCGCCAGGGCGCGAGCAACGTCGCGAGCCTCCTCGTTGACATCGCGCACAATCCGGCGCGCGGGCATCTTTGGACAGCATTTTGGTTTGAGCACGCAAGCACGGCAGTCAGACAGCGATGCCTGGTACCGGATCGCGTGATCACGGCCGATGTAGCCAGTGGTCGTGAGCACCTTGCCGGCTGGGCACAGATAAATGTTCCGTTCTGGATCAAACCTGAAGTCCTCTCGCGAGAAGGTTCCGTCCTCGTGCTTTGATTTGTCAATGACCGGGATGTGCGGCGCGATCTTCTTCTGATTGAGGATCCAGTTGAGCGTATCCGCAGAGCCATAAGCCGTGTCGGCGGCGAGATAGGCGGGCTTGATCTGGAAGCGCTGCTCCGTCCGCTCGATCATTGTCTTAGCTGCGCCAACCTCTGCCTGACGAATGGCCCGGGTGGCTTTGACATCCATGATGATGCCGAACTTGACGTCGACGAGATAATTGTCCGCATAAGCAAAGAAAGCTGGCCCTCGCATCGCGCCGGTCCATTGCGCGGCTGGATCGCTGGGTGAGACAAACTTCGGCATCACCTCGCTGGCCGCGCCAAACGCCGCATCGTCGAGGGTTGCCAAATATTCCCTCACGGCGCGGCTCGCGCTGTGAGGATCACACGCCTTGTTCCACTCCGCTCCCGGGATCGAACGCTGCTTGTTGGCGTCCGCCGCAATCAGGCTGGCATCGACCGCAAGCCCTTCGCCGCCGACAACGCCTGCCGCAATACACGTTTCGACGACATGCTCGAAGAGCCGGCGGAAAATGTCACTGTCGCGGAACCGCTCGTTGCGCGCGCGACAGAATGCCGAATGGTCCGGGATCTTGTCTTCGACTGAAAGCCCGCAGAACCAGCGATAGGCGAGGTTCACTTGCACATCACGACACAGCGCCCGCTCCGAGCGGATAGCGAACACGTAGCCGATGACCAGCATGCGGATCATCAGCTCAGGATCGATCGAGGGCCGGCCGTTGTTGGGATAATGGGCTGCAAGCTCTGCATGGACCCATGACAGGTCGAGAACCGCAGCAACCTTGCGAACTAGGTGATCTTCGGGAACAACCTCCTCAAGACAAAACGAATAGAACAGCTGACCTTGATCGTGATTGAGCCGCCCCATCATCGCTCGCCCTCCACAGCGAATCGCATGACAGCGACGGAATCACTGTTCTTCGGGAGGCTCAACGAGTTTTACAACAAAATCTGCCA
>DATEME010000212.1:0-8205 GCA_035275865.1 Candidatus Acidiferrales bacterium
CCTTGTCCGGCGTTGCAACGAAAAAATGGGCGAGTTGAACTTCGGGCAGCGGTTTAAACTGAGCAATCTGACGCAGACCTACGCGAAATATCAGGACTTCTGGCGCAAAAAGATGATTCAGCGCGAAACGGGCGCGCAGCAACGCCACTTCGGCGCCGCCGCAAAGGCAATCGAAGCCGAACGCGAAAAGCGCAGCGCCGCCGCACACCAGGCCTCGGCAATCGCGGACTCTTCCGAATCAAAGCGCATGCCGTTCGCGATGTCGTTCTCGCAACCTGAGAAAGAACAAGAAAAACTCGAAACGCTTTATCAAAAGCTGCTGGATGCTCGCGCGGAAACCGGCGAAAGCTCCGGTGCGCCGAGTTTGAAAGACTTTGAAAAGTTCGTTCGGAATAAGACAAAAGACCTCAAAGCCAAGGGCGGCAACGAGGTCGAGTACACCGTGAGCATCGAAGGCGGCAAGGTAAAGTTGAAAGCACGTATTTCTAGTTGATTCGGGTTCGAAGTCGCCGAGGCCGATCACAGACACCAACACCAACGCCCAGAGACGAAGAGTTGGCATGAAGCTGACGCGGATGTTTTCGCTCCTATTGCTTTCGACATTTTCAGTGGGGTTTGGAGGCTGGTGTTTATCCACAGCGAAGCCCGGATTCGTAGACGACGCCGTTGCGATGTGCAGCCTCCAAGCTGTGCCTTCTGATGTGAAGGATGACCTCTCACAGAATTTCGCGAGTTGGAAGATTCAGGAGCCAAACAATTTGAGCGATGCAGCGCGTGAAAGATGGAATGCGGAAAAGCCTTTGGCGTGTCCTGGCATTGCCGTCGGACGTTTCGCGAATGCGAGCCTCTCTTACGCTTTCCTGCTGGTCTCGCAGCAGCAAACGGGGCGAGACTATAGATTTATTGTGTTCGATCGTACTGAGAGAAAGGCGTCTTTTGATGTGAGGGTCCTCGCGAATTCCGGCGGTGGCGCCCACGACGCGTTTATACGTAGAGTGCAGGTCAGTGAGTTCGCCGACCAAAGTTCAAGAAGTAGGTTTCTTGTGTACGGCATCGAAGGCATCTTGTTTGTGGATGCATCCACGAATGAGTACGAGTCGGATCTCTACTTCTGGAACGGCCGCAGTTATGAACATTCGCCCATCGATTACTAGCGGCACGCTTTTAATGTGAACTTATTCTGCGTTCCTTCTGACTGAGCCTCGCGCAGTTTCGCTTCCGAAAATTTCAACAAACACATAAACTAGCTGCTCTAATTTGGCGAGGAGGTTTGCTGTGGCAATCGAACGGGCGCTCATAAGCGTCTTTGATAAGACAGGAGTGACGGACTTTGCGCGAGAGTTGGGATCGCTTGGAGTCGAGATTGTCTCCACCGGCGGCACGGGCCGATTGCTGCGCGAAGCGGGGATTCGCGTGCGCGATATATCCGACTTGACTGGCTGGCCGGAAATGCTCGGCGGACGCGTCAAGACGCTGCACCCGAAAGTTCACGGAGGAATCCTCTTTCAGCGGGGCAAAGAACAGGACCGTAAGCAGGCGGCCGAGCATGGGATTGGTCCGATCGATTTAGTCGTCGTGAACCTCTATCCGTTTTCTGCGACAGCTGCAAAAGCGGGAGTGACTCCCGAAGAACTAATCGAAAATATCGATATTGGCGGCCCTGCGATGATTCGCTCGGCGGCCAAGAATTTTCAGAGTGTGGGAGTTGTGACCGATCCGTCGGATTATCAGAAGGTCCTCGCGGAACTGCGCGACAAGCGCGAACTGACGCTGTCCACACGGCTCACGCTCGCTCGCAAGGCGTACGCGCGGACGGCGCGTTACGACGGAGAGATCGCGACGGAATTGGAACGCCTTGCGGCAAACGGTGTAGTTAGTATCGGCGCGGCACAAAAACTGCCGGAGCGGATCAATATCTCGCTCGAACGTCGGCAAATCATGCGCTATGGCGAAAATCCCCACCAGGCCGCCGCTCTTTACGTGCCGGCCGGTTCTCCCGTGAGTGGGCTGGCCGGCGCGATACAACATCAGGGCAAAGAGCTTTCTTACAATAATTTGGTCGATCTCGATGCAGCGTGGGCTTTGGCCGAAGAATTTGATCGCGTGGGTGTGGCGATCATTAAGCACAACAATCCCTGCGGAGCAGCGGAACAGGACTCGCTTCGTGAAGCCTATGTAAAGGCGTTGGCTTGCGATCCGATCTCGGCATTCGGCGGCGTGCTCGCGTTCAATCGGCCCGTGGATGGAGCAACGGCGGAGGAAGTAGCGAAGCTTTTCGTCGAATGCATCGTTGCACCGGGATACGAAACAGCCGCGCGCGAGAAATTTGCAGCGAAGAAAAATCTACGCCTGCTGGAAATTGCTATCGACCAGCAAAAAACAACGTCTTGTGCTGCCCTCGAATTGAAGCGAATTTCCGGCGGCGTGCTCGTTCAGGAGCCAGACAAGCATAAGCTCGATCCGGGAAGCCTCAAGGTGGCGACGAAGCGCGCTCCAACCGACGCGGAACTTCGTGCGCTGCTTTTTGCGTGGGCTGTATGCAAGCACGTGAAATCGAACGCGATCGTGTACGCGAGAGATGGGCAGACGGTGGGCGTGGGAGCAGGTCAGATGAGTCGCGTCGATGCGGCAAAGCTCGGCGTGATGAAGGCGGCCACGGCGGGGCTTTCGTTGAAGGGCAGCGTGATTGCCTCGGACGCATTTTTCCCATTTCCGGACAGCATCGAAGTTGCTGCTGAGGCAGGCGCAACGGCGGTCATTCAGCCTGGCGGTTCTGTTCGCGACGATGAATCGATTGCCACAGCCGATAAGCTGGGAATGGCGATGGTGCTTACTGGCGTCCGGCACTTCCGCCACTAGTCCTTTGACGATGGAAGGTGATTTCGTTCGTCAGCGGGTCGCCGGCGCCGTGGAGAATCTTCCATTCACTCGTGTAGGTATCCGGATCCGTGCGGGTCAGCACGACTTGTTGCGGTTCGCTTTCAAGTTGATTTTGAAAGACGAATCTCCTGGAATCCGTGCTGGATAAGAAAAGCGTGGCTGGCGCCCAAGGTTTCAATGAAGACGTAAAGTGCAGCACACGATATTCGACGCCTCTGGACGTTTGCCGAATCATGAAGAACTCAACGTCGCTCGTCTTGTTGTTCTCGACGATTTGAAGCGTGCCGAGCATCATGCCGGCGCGCGGCGTGGTCCATATCTGCATTGCTGTGCGGGGTCCCCACTCGCCGGACCATTGGCCCTCTAGCCAGCCGAGATCGGCAAGTGTCGCAGGCTTGACGTTGGTCGCGGGAGTTTGCGGCGTGTCAATGGGAGCCGCGGGAAAATCGGCTTGCGTCCCGGAGCTCGCTGGTGCCTGCGCGGCCAAGGTCGCGTGAGGACGCATTCCTGCGACGAACAAAAGCACCAGGCACAAAAAGCTGGGAGTGGGCCGGCACGGCCGGATTCGCAAACCGAACAAATTGAAATCACTTCCAGACATCCTAAAGGTCCTCGAATCAATCATACCGAAGGAACAAGCCACATGCCATGCGGGTCGCCGCATGCACCCGGTTCCGGTTTTCTCGCGTCTTAATAGGAGGACGTATCGCTTGGAACTTTGATTGGGGTGGCCGTTTGACGCCTTTCCCCCACCTGCTATCATAAACAGAGTGGAGCGTATGACGAAAAACCTTTCCGCAGCACTCTTATCGGCACTCTTAGCAACGGTTGGGGCACAATCCTCCCGGGCCGCCCAGTCGCCCAATACCGCGCCAGCCAATCAGACTCCCACAGCCTCATCGCCAGACTCGAAACATGCAGAGGCCATGTATTACTTCACGCTCGGTCATCTTCAAGAGCTGCAGTTCGAGCGAGAGTATCAGGCGAGCGGTAAGATCGACGCCTCCAGCGACGCCATTGACTCTTACAAGAAGGCGCTGGAGCTTGAGCCGAATTCACCTGTGATTATGGAGCGTCTCGCCGAAGTGGACGCCGAATCCCAGCGCATCGGCGATGCTGTGACCGAAGCTCAGGCCGTTCTGAAGTTGAATCCGAACGATCTGGCGGCGCACCGGCTGCTTGCGCGCATCTACGTGCGCTCGTTGGGGGAGATGAACGACTCCGCTACGCAGACGGCAACCGTGCAAAAAGCCGTTGCCGAGCTCCAGGCGATTCTTAAGCTGGCGCCGGACGATTCCGAATCGGCCCTTTGGCTGGCGCGTCTTTACCGGGCCGAGAACAAACCTGAAGACGCCGAAAAGATCCTCCGCAACATCCTGGCGAAACAGCCCGATGACGGCCAAGCCCTCGAGCAGCTCAGCCAATTGCTTATTGATGAAGGCCGTTCGCAGGAAGCGGTGGCCCTGCTCGCTCAGGCGGCCGATCAATTCTCATCGCCTGACCTGTACGATCTGCTGGGGGACGCCTATTCGCAGGACAAGCAGTACGGCAAAGCCGAAGACGCCTACAAGAAAGCGGTCGCGATGGACCCGGACGATCCGGGGCACCGCCACGGCCTTGCTGACACGCTCCTGACCGAAAACAAGTATGCCGAGGCGCTTGAGCAGTATAAGAAGCTCAGCCAGATGGAGCCCGGCACTGCCGACAATTATTTGCGGATGTCTCAGCTTTACAGGCAGCTTGGGCAATTCAACGACGCCGAAGCCAGTCTAATGCGCGCGAAGCAGCTTGCTCCCGGCAATCTCGAGATTTTGGACAACGAAGCCCTTCTTTATGAGGATCAGGGCCGGTACGACGACGCGATAAAAGTGATTGACGACGCAATTTCCGGCATGAAGAATGCGGCGACCGGAGCGCCGAGTCCCAGCGCCTTGGCGATTCTCTATGAACAACTCGGTGATGCTAACCGCCACCTCAAGAACTATCCGGCGGCCCTCCAGGCATATGCAGATATGGGCAAGCTGAGCGATACGGCGCAAAAACGCGCGGAATTGCTTACGATCGAAACCTATCGCGACAGCCGCGATCTCGAGAAGGCGATTGCGGAAGCAAAGAAGGCCCTCGTCGTTACGCCCAACGATCCTGACCTCACCAATTCACTGGCCCTGCTTTATGGCGATAAGGGCGACGCTGCAGAGGGAACCAAGCTTCTCGAAAACATGCTCCACGGCAATGGTAATGGTAATGACGCGCAAGTTTATCTTCAGATCGCTCAAGTCCAGGCGCAAAGCAAAAAGTATGCCGAGGCCGAGCAGTCTGCCCAGAAAGCCCAGGAAGTGGCGCAGCGGCCCGACCAGAAGCAATCTGCATGGTTCATGCTAGGCGATATTTACAACCGGCAAAAGAAATATGACGAGGCGGCGGCCGAATTTCAGAAGATACTGGACGCGGACCCAAGCAATACTTCAAACATCGCAGTCCAGACGCTCAACTATTACGGCTACATGCTGGCCGATCGTGGCGTGCGCCTCGATGAAGCTCAGTCGATGATTCAGAAGGCGGTCGATCAGGATCCTAACAGTTACGCTTACCTGGACAGTCTTGGCTGGGTGTACTACAAGCAAGGCAAGTATACGCAAGCTGAAGACTATCTCCGGCGCGCGATTGCCATCGAGGGTGACGATCCGACGGTCCTCAGCCACCTCGGCGACGTATATATAAAGCTCGGCCAGGACCAACAAGCTGCGGACGCTCTCGAAAAATCCGCCGCCCAATGGCGAAATGTGCTGCCCGCCGATTACGAGCCGGACAAGGCAAATGAGGTCGATGCGCAGCTGAAGGCCTTGAAAAAGCATCTCGGGCAGAAATCTGCTCCCGATACCGGTAAACAGCAGTAAGCTCCCTCGCATGAAAAATTCGGTGCGCCTTCCGGCGTTCGCCAAAATAAATCTGTGCTTGCACGTAATGGGACGCCGCCCTGACGGCTACCACGAGCTGCGCACGATTTTCCAAGCGATATCCCTGCATGACACCTTGGAGCTTTCTATCATTCGCAGACCGGGAATCCTGTTGGAAACGAATGAGCCAACGCTTTCGACCGGCCGTGAAAATCTTGTCTACCGCGCCATCGAAGCAATCGGCTGCGAAACGGGATTTCGCGGCGGCATCCATGCTCGCCTGGAAAAGCGCATCCCGATTGCTCGTGGACTCGGCGGCGGATCGAGCGATGCCGCGGCGGCGATCATAGGAATGCTGCGCATCACAAAAAAGAAAGTGCAGCTCGAACGCCTCACCGAGATTGCGGCCGGCCTCGGCGCGGACGTGCCGTTCTTTCTCTTTGGCGGGCGCGCTGTCGCCGTCAATCGTGGCGACGAAATCTATCCGCTCGCCGATGCTCCAAAGCGCGCCGTCTTGGTCGTTTCGCCGCGCGATATCGGCGTCAGCACCAAAGACGCCTATCAATGGGTCTCGGCGGAATTGACAAATCGCGCTAAACCCCCTAGTATTTGGACGTTCTGCGCTCTGTGCTGGAGCCGGCAGGATCTGGGCCTTTCGAACGATTTCGAACCGCCTGTGTTCAGCCGACATCCGCGCCTCCGGGAAATCCGGGACGGATTGCTTCAGGAAGGAGCCGCAGCAGCCGCGCTGGCGGGTAGCGGGTCGGCGGTGTTCGGAGTCTTCCGAAACCCAGCGCAGGCGCGCCGAGCCGCTCGCAATTTTCCGGAAGACACTACATTTGTTGCGGAAACCCTGAGCAGGGAAAAGTACGGGCGCGAATTGGGCTGGCGTACCGTCATCTAAGGAAAATCTTGGCTGAGGACAAGTTCAAGGTTTTTTGTGGCTCGGCGAATACTGCGCTCACAGACGCCATCTGCGAGCACTTGGGCGTGCGGCGCGGCAAGGCTGAACACACGCAGTTTGCCGATGGCGAGACGCGTTACCAGATTCTTGAAAACGTGCGCGGCGCGGATGTCTTCGTCCTGCAGCCGTGTTCCAGCCCGGTAAACGATCATCTGGTGCAGCTGCTGCTGATGATTGACGCTTTCAAGCGCGCATCGGCTTGGCGCATTACGGCGGTGATTCCGTATTACCCGTACGCGCGGCAGGACCGGAAGGATCGTCCGCGCGTGCCGATTTCGGCAAAGTTGGTGGCCGATCTCTTGGAGACGTCTGGAGCGAGCCGCGTGCTTTCGCTCGATTTGCACGCGCCGCAGATCCAGGGATATTTCAATATCCCTGTGGACCACCTTTACGCGTCGCCCGTGCTCGTGGAGTATTTCAAGCACAAGACGCTCGGTCCGCTCACGGTGGTTTCGCCCGACGCAGGCGGTGTCGAGCGCGCCCGGCTCTTTGCGAAGCGCATCGATGCGCCGCTGGCGATCGTCGATAAACGCCGGATCGACGTGAATGTGAGCGAAGTGATGCACCTGATCGGCGATGTGTCCGGCCGAACCGCTGTCGTGATCGATGACATCATCGACACCGCGGGAACGCTCGTAAAAACGGCAGAGGCGCTCCTGAAAAACGGCGCCAAAAAAGTGTACGCGGCGGCTACTCATGCCGTCCTTTCCGGGCCGGCCGTGCAGCGCATCACCGAATCGGAAATTGAGGAAGTGGTGGTTACGGATTCGGTGCCGCTCAAGCCGTCGGCGCAGAAGGTAGCCAAGATCAAGACGCTCAGCGTTGCGCCGCTATTGGCGCGGGGAATTCAGTCGATTCACGAAGAGACTTCGATCAGCGAGCTCTTCATCTAAAGATTCTGAGACAACGAGGGACGAAGTTATGGAGACATTTACAGTAGAAGGGCAAATTCGAGAGACTCGCGGCAAGAATGCCGCGCGCCGCACAAGAATGACAGGCATGGTGCCTGCCACGCTTTACGGCGCGCGCAAAGATGCTGTGGCGTTGGCGGTAAACGCGAAGCAGATCGCGCGCATTCTGCGTTCCGAGACCGGACACAACACGATTTTCACGGTAAGCGTCGCAGGCGGCGCCGCAGAGAAGGCCATGCTGAAAGACTGGCAGGTCGATCCGCTGAAGGGCGTTTTGCTGCATGTCGATTTGCTGCGCATCGCCATGGATGTTCGCATGCGCGTCCGCGTGCCCGTGCGCACATTTGGCGAGCCGCAGGGCGTCAAGATGCAGGGCGGCATCTTCGAAATGGTCACGCGCGAAGTGGAGATCGAATGCCTGCCGAGCGACATCCCGGAAGAGTTCAAGGTTGACGTTAGCGAACTTCTGATCGGAAAGCAGCTTCGCGCCGCCGATCTTCCGCTTGATCCGGAGAAGATCAAGCTCGTCACCGACCCGCAGCGTGTGCTTGCG
>DATEME010000213.1:0-13641 GCA_035275865.1 Candidatus Acidiferrales bacterium
GGCCACGTGATGCGTCACCAGCACGATGCCCACTCCGGAACGCGCCAATTCGCGCATCGTTTCGCGGAGCTCATGTTGCGCCAGCACGTCCAGACTGTTCGTCGGTTCGTCGAACACCAGGGCCTTGGGTTCATGCACAAGGGCGCGCGCAATCAGAATGCGCTGTGCCTCGCCTGACGACATCTCTTCCATAGGACGATCCGCAAGGTGGCTAACGCCGAGGCCTTCGAGCGCCGCCACGGCTCGACGCTCCTGATCAGGCTGAACGTGGTGATTGCGAAACACCCGCTGGCTGCTGAAAAAGCCCGAGAGCACTACCTCAAGACCCGGCGTCTCTCCTTTGCACCACGTCAAGAGGTCATTCGAAACAATTCCGAGCAAGGATCGGAGCTCAAAGATATTCCACCTTTCGCGGCCGAGGATCGTCATCCACGACCCTTGGCGCGCTACAGGGTAGCACTCGCGCGTAATCGTCTTGATAAGCGTTGATTTGCCGCAGCCATTCGGCCCCAGAATGGCCACGTGCTCTTCGAGAGCGATCCTCAATGAAAAGTCATCCAGCGCGGCCTTGTCACCCCGCATTACACGGATGTTCCGCAATTCGATAAGGGCAGTCTCGTCCAATCCACGATCCTCCGCGCTCACATCCTATCAGCCACTCTCTATTCTGGCGAACTGGCTGGGCACTCTTGGTCGCAAATGGCGCACGCATAACTCGTTTAGTTGTATGCCGATGGCCTGGCACACCGATACTTAGTGGCTCGATTGCAAAACCCCGCTTTACATCGCTATTTTCCCGTGTTAGCTTGTTCTCCCGTAACCGCCGAATCGTAGCGCCAGGCGGAAGGGCTACCCGATTAGGAACCCTCCGAACGTCTTTGTCTCGAACGTCCTCCGTAAAGAAATGAATAGGCATCTTTCTCTGCCAAAAATGAGAGGAATTGCGTGCTAAAACTGCGCAAAGTCGAACTAGTGGGGTTTAAGTCCTTCTGCGAGAAGACGCCAATCACCTTCAGCGGCAGCGGGATCACGTGCATCGTCGGTCCGAACGGCTGCGGCAAGTCCAATGTGGTCGACGCAATCTCATGGGTCCTCGGTGAGCAGAGCCACAAGATGCTTCGCGCGGAGCGAATGTCCGACTGCATCTTTAACGGCACGGCCAAGCGGCCGCCGCTGGGCATTGCTGAAGTAACGCTAACCCTCGTAGATCCTGAGCTTTCCGAAGCGGTTGCCAAGGTGATCGATGGCCAGGCCGCAAGCGGTGAGCTAGCGGGGGAGAGTCCCGAAACGGCAGAGCCATCCGGCGCCTCCGATTCTGCCGCCGAACCCAACCCTTTTGTGGAGGCAGCTGCGCCGGAGGAGCGCAAATCCGGCAAGCGCCGCGGACACAAACCCACTGCACATCTTCGGCCGGGCGAGGTCGTGGTGGGGCGTCGGCTGTACCGTTCTGGCCAGAGCGAATACCTTGTAAACGGCCGCGTGGCGCGCCTGCGGGACGTCCAGGAAATCTTCATGGGCATCGGCCTCGGCCCGGACAGCTACGCCATTATCGAGCAGGGCCGCATCGGCCAAATCCTCAACTCGAAGCCGATGGATCGCCGCGCCATTATCGAAGAGGCCGCCGGCATCACGATGTACAAGACGAAGCGGCGGCTTTCGGAAGCCAAGCTCGAGGCTTCGAAGCTCAATCTTTCCCGGGTAAACGATATTCTGGTTGAAGTGGAAAAGCAGCTTGCTTCGCTGAAGCGACAAGCATCTAAAGCGCGGCGTTATGCCGAATTGCGCGAACAGATGCGGGGTTTGTTGCGCACGGTGCTCGCGAGCAAGGCCGAGCATCTCGATATCGAGGCCGCTCGGCTCGAGAACCTGCTGCGCGAAATGCGCGCCGCCGAGGAGCGCGAATCTGCCGCCCTCCACGCGTTGGAATCCGAGCAGGAGCGCCTGAGCAATCGCAATTACGAGCTGGATGGCGAATTGCGGCAGGCGCAGGATCTGCTCAATCAGACAGCCATCGAACTCGATCGCGCCGAAAACCGCATCACGTTTAATCGAGAGCAAGCTGCGCAGATTGAATCCCGCGCCCTCCGCCTCACGATCGAAATCGAAGACGCGGCGCGCCAGGCCGAGGCACTCTCCGCACGCCTGGCGGCGCAACGCGAAAGCATTGAAGGCCTTCGGGGCCAGACCAATGCGCTCGAGTCGGCTTTGCGCGCCTCGATGGAGCAGGTTTCCGGCAGCGCGTCCGAGCAGGAGCAATTGGAGGCTCGCACCGAAGAGCTTCGCTTGCTGGCCGCCCGTTACGTGGAGGAATCCTCCCGAGAACAAGCCGAGGCACAGCGCGCCGAAGAAGCGGCCGCTCGCCTTACAAATGCCGAACAGCAACGTTCTAACGCGATTCGAGCGATGGAAGAGCAATTTGCCTCGTTAGAGTCGCAGGTGAAAGCCGCAAGCGAAGTCTACGACGCTGCGGAACGCAAGACCCGCGAGATCGCCGCGGTTGTCCGCGAGGCGCAGACAAACCTTGCGGCATCGCGCCGTTCGCAGCAGGAAACGTCGCAGCAGTTGGAGAGCACGCGGCAGGAGCTTTCGGCGGCCCGCGCGCGCCACGCCTCGATTGAACAAATTCTGCGGGAGCGCGCCTACACAGCCGACGCGGTCCAAAAGCTCTTTAATGCCGGCGGCGACGGCGCGCCCGATTCGAGTAAGTTTTACGCGGTCGGTCTTTTGGCCGATTATGCCGAGGTGCAAGAGCAATACGAATCGGCGATCGAACAATTCCTGCGCGATGAACTTGAATTTGTGGTCGTCGAGTCTTTCGACCACGCGCGTGCGGGCGTTGCGCTTCTTCGGGAGGAGATGGGCGGGCGCGCCACGTTCTTTGTCGACTCGTTGCGCTCGCTGAATCTGGACTTGAAAGAAGCTGACGCAAACCTGCCGTTGCCCGACGGCGTGATCGCTCGTCTGGACCGCCTGGTTGAATTCCGCGACCCGCTCGGCCCCGCGACGAAGCATTTCCTTACGAAGCTTCGCACGGCATATCTTGTCGAAAGCGGCGACGTCGCCGAACGCATCGCGCGGGAGAATCCGCACAGCTACTATCTGGCGCCGGACGGCACGTGTTATCACGGCCGCATGGTCACCGGCGGACGCGCAGGCGATGCCGGGCCGCTCGCACTGAAGCGTGAACTGCGCCTTCACGAGGCCGAGGTTGCGCGTCTCGAACGGCAAGCGGAAGCACGCCAGGCCGACCTTGCGCGAATCGCGCAGGAAGTTGCGGATACGGAAGCCCACATTTCTGTTGCGGCGGGGCAACAATTGGAAGCCGAGAAATCGCTCGTCGCGGCGGCGCATCAGCGTGATCAGGCGTACAACGATCTCGCTCGCGTCGAGCAACAGCTCGATGGCGAACGCGCCGAAATTGCTCGTTTGCAGGCCGAGGCGTCTGCGGCGCGCATCCGGGCGGAACAGGCCCTCAATAGGCACGCCGAAGCAGCGCGCTTCCGCGCCGCGGCCGAAACTGAAGCCGCCGAAGCGACGCGCAAGCTCGCGTCCCTGCGCGCTTCATTCCAATCTTTGCAGGAAGGCGTCACCGCCCGGCGCGAAGAGCTCGCCGCAATGTCCGAGCGCCTCGCGAGCGCCGAAGCGGCCGCAGAACGCCTTGGAGAGGAATCCGCCGTGGCCGGCGAACGCGCCATCACGCTTCGGCAGCAACATGATTCCCTGCTCGCCGAAAAAGCAAGCCTCGAATTCGCTTGCGACCAGCTCCTTGTGCAGGTTACGGCGCTGCGCGCGGATAAATCGCGCTACGAAGAAACCAGGACCGGTCTCGAAATGGAATGGCAGCAGGCGCGTGCGCGCACCGCCGAACTCGAAGAGGCCGTTCGTTCCAAACGGCAATCGCTCGAAGAGCTGCGGAGCCAGCGGAACGACCGCCAGATCGAAAAGGCCCGCAACGATGCCGATCGCGACTACCTGCGGCAGACCTGTGTGGCCGAACTCAACGCGCAACCGGAAGAGTTGATGGCGCAGGAAGCGAACCTGCTGGTCGGCGAAGACCTCATAGCAGCCGAGACGAATTACAACGAATTGAAGGCGCGCGTCGAAGCGATGGGCCCTGTGAATATGATGGCCCTCGAGGAATTTCAGGAGTGCGAGCAGCGCGACGAATTCCTGCGCCGCGAGCGTGACGATCTTGTGCAATCGATCGAGAACACGCAGCTCACCATCAACGAGCTCGATCAGGTTTCCCGGCAGAAATTCGAAGAAGCCTTTAATTTCATCAACGCTCATTTCGCAATCGCGTTCCAGTCGCTTTTCGGCGGCGGACATGGCGAGATGCGGCTCAGCGAACCCGACAGCTCGGGCGACGCAGGCATCGACATTGTCGCGCAGCCTCCCGGCAAGCGCCTGCAAAGCATCATGCTTCTTTCAGGCGGTGAAAAGGCGCTCACGGCGCTTGCGCTTCTCATTGCGGTTTTCCGCTATTCGCCGAGCCCGTTCTGCATCCTCGACGAAGTCGATGCGCCTCTCGACGAAGCCAACGTAGGCCGGTTCAACAAGATGCTTGCGGATATGTGCGGCCAGACCCAGTTCATCGTCGTGACCCACAATCGGCGGACGATGGAAATGGGTTCGGTGCTTTACGGCGTAACGATGCAAGAGCCCGGCGTTTCCAAGCTCGTCTCGGTGAAGTGGGAAGATTCTGACGCAGCCGCCGAGCCTCGCACCGCTGCGGCCAGCAACGCGGCCTGATCGCCAATCGCCGCCGGCGTGCCGAGCGTGGGAGGATTCCGATGCGGAAATCGCCCGTTGATGCGTACGGCCTCGTCGATAGTTGGCATCTGAATAATCGCGTAAACCTCCTGCTCCTCGGTCACCTGAGCGAGGCACAGCTCGCCAGCCTCGCCGATCCGCGTACCCGCAGTATTGCCGACCAATTCGCACATCTGCACAACGTTCGCATACTCTGGCTCGCGCACGCTCTGCCGCAAGCGGTCGCCGCTCTCCCGAAAATCGAAAAGGGCGCCGCGACGAAGCTGTCTTTGCAGAAGGCGCTCAATGCCTCCGCCAAAGCGGTAGCCGAAGTCTTCGCGGAAGCTGAAAAAACCGGCAAACTGAAGGGATCAAAACGAGGGCCGCTCGTGTTCTTCGGCTATCTGCTCGCTCACGAAGCCCACCATCGCGGTCAAATCATCCTCCATTTGAAATACGCAAACGTCCCCATCGACAAGACGTTCGGATTCAGTCTTTGGGAATGGCAAAACATTTAGCCTTCGGCGCCCTCTGCCTTTGGTTCGTTGCGGCATGGAATTTTTCCCGCCGCCGGACGAGATTAGCGGGCTGCGGCAGCAGTTGGGTTTAGCGCCAGAATCTTTGAGTCATCCATGATGGCCGCGACGCCGGCGACAGAATTCTTTCCGCGCGGTCCCGATTTGCGTTGAGCTCGTTTGCGCAACATGGAAAATTATTTTCCACAGAAAATTTTTGCGTTCTCTTACCGATTGACTTCCGTCGTCCACGCGCTAGAATATGCGCCTCCGTGAACGAGGTCGTGCATCCAGTGGCATCTCCAAGAATGAATGTTGCAATTTCACAAACAGATTTTCCCGGCCTCTCGCTCCGCGGGCGCGGCAAAGTTCGCGACATCTACGAAGTCGGGGGCGATCTCCTGATCGTTGCCACGGATCGTCTTTCCGCTTTCGACGTCGTGCTACCGACGCCCATTCCCGACAAAGGACGCGTGCTGACGCAGCTTTCGCTCTTCTGGTTCGAGAAGCTCGCGGGCGTCGTTCCGCATCACGTGATCACTGCGAACAATTTCACCGGCGTTCTCGCTCCCTACGCCGAGGCGCTCGAAGGCCGCGCGATGCTCGTGCGCCGCACCGAGCCGCTGCCCGTGGAATGCGTCGTTCGTGGCTACATCGTCGGTTCCGGATGGAAGGATTATCAGAAAACGGGCGCGATCTGCGGCATTCCGCTGCCCGCCGGTTTGCGCGAGTCAGACAAATTGCCTCAGCCGATTTTCACGCCGTCTACGAAGGCGACGACCGGCCACGATGAAAACATTTCCTTCGATCAGACTGTAGAACGCATTGGTCTTCCCTTAGCCAAGAAGATCCGCGATATCAGTATCGAACTATACAGCCGTGCCGCGGAATATGCAGCCGCCCGCGGCATCATCATTGCCGATACAAAATTTGAATTCGGACTGCTTGGCGGCGAATTGATCTGGATCGACGAAGCTCTTACGCCGGATTCTTCGCGCTTCTGGCCGGCCAGCCAGTATCAGCCGGGTATCGCGCAACAGTCTTTCGACAAGCAGTACGTACGCGATTATCTCGAGCGCATCGGCTGGAACAAGCGCCCGCCCGGTCCTGCTCTTCCGCCCGATGTGGTCGCCGCTACGCGGGAGAAATACAGGGAAGCCTACCAACGCATTACGGGCCACGCACTCGCCTAATCTCGAACTCGTCCAGGGAGCGTGCTAGCGTGAAGGAGCAACTCGAGTCGCTGATCGGAATGATGGTGGATCGCGGGATCCTGCTTGAGGAAGCCGTCACCGAGTTCGAAAAGAAATTCATTAAGTGCGTACTCGAAAACTCGAGGGGCAATCAGTCCCGCGCCGCCAAAGTTCTCGGAATTCATCGCAACACGCTCAGCCGGAAAGTCTCCGAATACAAACTCGACCACGCAGGCCGCCGCTGACAGTGGTTTCCAATCGTTCTGCGCGCTGATCATTCCGAGCCGGACCGGCTCTTGCCGAAATAAAAAAGGCCGGTCCTCACCGAGGAACCGGCCCGCGATTCACAGCTACGGCGCTGAAATTACGGTTTCTTGGTCGTTTTCCGCCCAGCAGCCTTCTCCGCCGGGATAGACGTCGGATCGACCTTCACGTCGTCCCAGTGCAGCAGGAATGGTGAAGGATCGTAGCTCACGACAGTGCCCGAGAAAACAATCGGATCATCCTTCTGCAAACGCGCCACTTCGGGCTGCGGCGTGATTTGTGGAGCGGTCGCGCCCGCGGCGGGAGCTGCCGGAGGCGTGGCTGGCATTGTCGTATAGACCTTCACATCCATGTTCGCAGTCGTGGCGGCCTGCATCGCGTCCGAAGTCGCACCCGTGAACACCATGAAATCCACCACGCCGTCGCCCTGCTGCGCGTCGATGATCTTTCCGCTGACCGCAGAAAGTTCCGAACCGCAGGTCGCCAGCCAGGTCTGGGACGCCTTGTCCCCGCCGCCCGAAAGATCGGCGATGATCGTCAGAATTGTGCTGTTGCTCCGGATTTGGCTCAGCTCGGCCGCGCTGGGGATCGTAAATGTGGCAGGACGGTCGGGCGAATTTTGCGCCAATTGGAGCATGTTCTTGACCTGGTCGTCTACCTGGCTATCGCAGCCGGGCTGCTCGTAAGCCAAAATGCTGGTCCGCAGAAATTTCTGTATCGAATCTGCCTGCGGGACCTTCAAGTCGATCGCACGGGCGATTGCCCAGAACCCATCCAGCGTCTGCGGCGGATTTAGCGCCAAGTACGCCGTACCCAACTCGTAGCTCGCGGCAGCATCCTCCGGCTTGGCCTGCAACGCGTTCTTGTATGCGCTCACAGCACCTTGATAATCCTTGAGTTGAAGGCTCGCCCAACCGGCCTGGTCATAGACAAGATCAAGCGCCGGCTTCAAAGCCTCCTGCATGTTTACGCCGGGCTTCGGAGGAATCTGTGCCAGCATCGCGGGGATCTTCAACGCGAGGTCGCGATCTTTCGTGAGTTCATCGGTCGCATTGGTATCCGACGGCTTGAAGCACTGCGCGAACGCCTGAATCCGTGAAATCGCAGCCTGCGCCCGCGTCCCAACGTCCACACTGTCCATCGCGATCAGCTTATCTGCCACAGCAACCACTTGCTGGCAGTTGTTCAACTTTTGATAAGCGGGAACCTCAAGCTGATAGACATATTGCATCAGCGTCGAGCTTGGAAAGCGCGAGACGAAATCTTCAAAGCACTTCACCTGCTGGTTTGCGTCCGTCTTCTCGTTTTGGCACGCCGTGAACGCGTTGTATTCCGGCATGGTGTAGGCCGGCTTCTGCTGTCCACCTTGCGCCGCCTGCGGCGCCTGGGCGTTCGCCGGCGCGGCAGACAGCGCCATCATTGCGAAACCGCCAAGCGCAATCAGAATTGTTTGTGTGTATTTTCGCATCTTCACTTGCCTGCCTCCTGGGCGCGCATTCGAAGGATTTGAAGCTTTTCGCCTACATCTAAGTCAAATCGTCTGAAGACAATAAATCGAACGGGATTATAGGTAAAGCTTTGGACGCGTGCAAGGCAAAATCGGTTGCGCCCCGCACTTACTCTCTCCTCTTTGCACTTTTGTAACGCTCGTGGTCTGATTATGGGATGGTGAATAACCGTAAAATGTCGCCTCCAGGAGTTTCGCAATGCAGACCGAAAAAGCTCTCGATGGAAAAGTGGCTCTCGTCACCGGAGCCAACCGCGGTATCGGCCTAGCCATTGTGCGCCGCCTCGGCGCCCTCGGCGTTAGTCTGAGCATCTCTGCTAGAGACCGCAATCGGCTGGACGCTGTAGCACGCGAGTTGCAATCCAGCACCAAAGTGGTCGCCATTCCAGCAGATCTCACGCGCACGAATGAAATCGCAATGCTCGTGTCCAAAACCGAGCAAGCACTCGGTCCCGTAGACATCCTCGTCAACAATGCGGGCGTGGGTACCTTCAGCCCGATCCAGGATGCGCCGCAGGCGGACTGGGACACGATATTAGACACCAACTTGAAAGCCGTGTTCCTGCTGACGAAGGCCGTCGCACCTGGAATGATTCGACGCAGGAGCGGGCATATTGTCAACATCGCTTCGCTGGCGGGAAAGAACGCGTTTGCCGGCGGCGCTATCTACTGCGCTTCCAAATGGGGCCTGCTCGGACTCACGCAGTGCGCCGCCGAAGATCTCCGCGCGTATGGCATCCGCGTGAGCGCGATCTGCCCGGGGAGCGTCGCCACCGAATTTTCGCCGCATGGCAAGAAGGACCCAGCCAAAATGCTGCAGCCGGACGACGTGGCCCATGCCCTCGAAATGATCGTCACGCAGGCGCCCCAGAGTTTCATCAGCGAGATATCCCTCAGGCCCACCCAGAAACCCTGACGGGTAGGGCAGCGAATTCAGCGTGCCGCGAGCCTGAATCCTTTTGCCGCGGCGCGCATCAGATCATTTGAATTCAAACGATTGCCTGAGAGCGATGCCCACTCATTACAAGGGAACAGCCGAAGAGGAACGCGCCCTGAGCGCATTCATTAATTTCCTGCGCGCTGCGGATTCTGTAGTTGCACGGCTGGATGCTCAAATTGAAATGGGAGGCCTCACGCACGGTCAGTTTGCCGTGTTGGAGGCCCTGCTTCATCTTGGCCCCTTAAATCAGTGCGAAGTGGCTCGCAAGCTCCTTCGCAGCGGCGGCAACGTGACCGTGGTGATCGACAATCTTGAAAAGCGCGGCTGGGTGCGTCGGGTACGGCAGAAGGAAGACCGCCGGATGGTGGTTGTCAGCCTTACGCCTGCGGGCAGACGCCTGATTTCTGCTATTTTTCCCTCGCACGCAAGAGCGATCACCGCCGAAATGAGCCGGCTGTCGCCCGAAGAGCAGGAAACATTGCGCGTGCTGTGTCGAAAACTGGGCGGAGCAGCGTCTTCTTTCGCTACCGCAACGCCAGTGACGAGAACCGAACCTCGCGCCAGGACGTGACGGTTGCGGGAATCAGCACTTTTACAACTTTTGCGAAAGCATTGAGGAGGCAAAAACAATGGTTCAAGTTCGTCCAAGCGAAGAGCGCGGCCATAACGAAATCTCATGGCTCAATACGCGCTTCACATTTTCATTCGACCAATACTATGACCCCGCGCACGTCCAATTTCGCTCGCTTCGCGTGCTCAACGAAGACATTGTCGCGCCCGGCCAAGGCTTCGGCATGCATCCGCACCGCGACATGGAAATCCTTACCTGGGTTCTGGAGGGCGCGCTGCAGCATCGGGACAGCATGGGCAATTCCGGCGTGATCCGCCCGGGCGAACTGCAGCACATGAGCGCCGGAACGGGCGTGATGCATAGCGAATTCAACGCGTCTTCGAAGGATCCGGTCCACTTGCTTCAAATTTGGATTCTTCCCGAACGCAGAGGGTTGAAGCCGAGCTATGAACAATTAGCGTATTCAGACGCCGATTTGCTCAATCAATTCGCGCTTGTCGCAGGCCCCAAAGCGCCGCTCACGATTCATCAGGACGCGAATCTTTACATCGCGCGCCTCGGTGAAGGCGCCAATGTGACGCACACGCTCGCGCCAGGACGTCATGCGTGGGTTCAAGTGGCGAAAGGCGCGGTTATTGTGAACGGGAAGAGACTGGTAGCGGGCGACGGCGCCGCGGTCTCAAGCGAAGCCGTGGTACGCGTTGAGGCGCCCGAGCCGTCGGAAGTTCTGCTTTTCGATCTGGCGTGACAATGCCGTAGTCGCAGCGCTTTTTAGGAATCCAAATTTAGGAGGAAAACTCTCATGACCTCATCTGCAAGGCCGGCTCACGTGTCGGCGCCAATTCACGAAATCATCAGCCATCGCTGGAGCCCACGCGCGTTCGAAGATCGCGCCGTGGAACCGGAGAAGCTACGCAGCCTTTTCGAAGCGGCACGCTGGGCCGCCTCTTCGTATAATGCGCAGCCATGGTTTTTCATCGTCGCCTCGAAGGACGATCCGGAAAACTACAAACGAATCCTCGAGTGCTTCGTTGAGTTCAACCAAACTTGGGCGATGAATGCGCCCGTGCTCGCGATTAGCATTGCGCGCACGGCTCTTGAAGACGGCCGCACGAATCGCCACGCGTTTCACGATGTCGGCCAGGCCGCGGCGACTTTGGCGATTGAGGCTACCGCACTCGGGCTGCAGGTGCACCAGATGGCTGGCATCATTCCCGAAAAGGCTCGCCAGACCTTCGATATCCCCGAAGGCTACGAAGCCGTGGCTGGCATCGCGCTGGGCTATCCCGGCGATCCCGCTTCTCTTCCGGGCCAGCTAAAGGATCGCGAACTCGCTCCACGAAGCCGCAAGCCGCTGGATTCATTCGTGTTTACCGGAAAGTGGGGTGAGACGTCCCCATTGGTCAGCGCTAAATCGAGGTAATTGCCGGCGGCAGGAGACGACCGGCATTTCGTAGGGACGCTACTCTTTGGATTTCCATTCGATCAGGCGCTTTGTCAGAAGAACCATGCCGAAGATCTGCGTCCATTCCGAAACGATATTGCCCACCACGTCTCCCCATTTTCCGTTGGCGTCCATCCGCGCAAACAGAATCACCCAACCAATCCCCGTAATGAGCAGGAAGATGCTGAGCGAATGCTCGCGCAGCAAACAGACGAGGCGACTGCCCTGTGTCTTGGGCGGTTTGCGGCTTTCACGGGAATTCTTTTCATAGAGCCATTTCGTCGCCAAGACCGTCACCACCACACCGGTCCAATCCGCGATTGCGTTTCCGAAGAACGAGCCGACGTGTGTGCTGGGATCGGCGAAAGTATACGCCGTGATCCACACCACGACGATGATCGACGAGACGATACTCAAAGAGTGGCGGTGCCAAAAGCTTTGCTTCTTGTGCGAGTGCGACGAACGGGGCGTTTGCGCATTCGTCGTTTGCGCTGCTTGGGATGCGTCGGACATTGGGTTCTCCCTTCGTGAAAAATATCACGAAAAGAGAAATAGTTTGGGATGGCCGGTCGAAGACGTACGATCTACGAGTACACGCAGCTCAAATTTTTGGCAGGACGATACCGGTTTGTGACTGGTATTTGCCCTTCTTATCCTTGTACGAAATCTCGCAAGGCTCGTCCGACTCGAAGAAGACTACTTGGCAGAGCCCCTCGTTGGCGTAGATTTTCGCGGGCAGCGGAGTCGTGTTGCTGATTTCCAGAGTCACGAAGCCCTCCCATTCCGGCTCGAAGGGCGTGACGTTCACGATGATACCGCAGCGCGCATAGGTCGACTTGCCGACGCAGATCGTCAGTACGTTCCGCGGAATCCTGAAAAACTCCACCGATCTGGCCAGGGCGAACGAATTCGGCGGCACGATGCAGACCGTGCCTTTGAACTCCACAAAGGACTTGGCATCGAAATTCTTCGGATCGACGATGGTGGAATTCACGTTGGTGAAGATCCGAAACTCGTCGGCCACCCGCATATCGTAACCGTAGGACGACACGCCAAAGCTGATCACACCGTCGCGCACTTGGCGGTCTTCAAAGGGCTCGATCATCTTGTGTTCGAGCGCCATTCTGCGAATCCACTTATCTGACTTTACGGACATTCCTACCCCCGGGGTCTCGATCCGCCGTTTTCTTGACTGGGCGAGCGCGACAGTGTATCACAGGACGGCTTGACAACCCGCAAACCCCTTGTCTAGCATAGGTTTCCGGCCAAAATGCAGGTACGGGAGGATTTGTGATCAAGCTCGACATCGTGAACGCCATCCTATCGAAGAACCCCAATGTATCCCGGACCAAGGCCGAGCAGGCGCTCGAGACCGTTTTTGAGACGATGAAAAATGCCCTCGGGCGCGGCGAGCGCATCGAGTTGCGCCGGTTCGGGGTCTTTAACGTGAAGCCCCGGAAGACCGGCATCGGCCGCAATCCTCGCACCGGCCAACAGGTGAGCATCCCTCCCGGCAAAGCCGTCCGCTTCAAACCCGGCAAGGAACTGCAAGCGCTCCCGGCCGCCGCGGCGAAGCCCTGAGTCTGCACAGACTTCGTCTCCGCCAGGGCAGGGCTTTAGCCTCGCCGTAATCGCACCATTCGGCTGTTGCGCGATCGAGATGGTCTGGCGAACCTCCGTCTCGGCGCTGCGCATCCAAACTCGATAGGCGCTTAATGCCCAGCAACGGCCACAGCCAAATTCCGGTTGAAGTCCTCGATTCGCGATTCCCTCCTTTGCCGGAGATGCACCGCATCTCGCCGCCGAAACCTCCCGCGTTTTGGCCGGCGCTGGTGCTCTTCCTGCTGACGGTGCTCACCACGCTCTTGGTCGGATGTGAGTTCGCTCTTTCTTACATGCAAAATCGTGAGCCGTTTTCCGGTAACCAGGATCTTTTCGCGCTGATGCTGGTTCCGTTTCAGCATCCGCACCTGCTTGTGCTTGGCGTTCCTTTCTCGTTCACGCTGCTGGTTATTCTGATGGCGCACGAAATGGGTCACTTCGTGGCTTGCCGGATTTATGGCATCGATGCGACGTATCCGTACTTCATTCCAGCGCCGACTCTTTTCGGGACGTTTGGCGCCTTCATTCGCATTCGCTCGCCGATCACGACGCGGAAGGCGCTGTTTGACGTTGGCATTGCCGGGCCGATCGTCGGCTTCCTGATCGCTGCGCCCGCGCTCGCGTATGGCGTAGCCGCGGCAAAGATCGTTCCGGGTGTGCAGAACCACGCTCAGATTCTTTTTGGCGATCCGCCGCTCCTGCGGTTTTTTAAAGCGCTCTTTCATCCGCACGTCAACCCCGGCTGGATCGTGCTCCATCCGATTGGCTGGGCGGCGTGGATCGGGATGTTCGCTACGGCGCTGAACCTGTTGCCCGTCTGGCAGCTCGACGGCGGCCACATCCTGTTCAGTGT
>DATEME010000214.1:0-1680 GCA_035275865.1 Candidatus Acidiferrales bacterium
CGACGCGTTTGCCGAATTCGGTGCTGCCGGAGTCACGGACTGTTCGTATTGGCTCGCCGTGTAGTCTGCCGCCGAGAATTCGCGGCCATCGAGAAGAGGAATCTTCATCGTCTCGAAATAGCCGGGCCCCACTTCCAAATAGTCCGACTCCACGGACGCCTTGTCCGGCGCGCCGGGCAGATGAAAATCCGTCGTCCATAGACTGCCGCTCAAAAGGACGTTGTTCGAAAAACTCACCGACGTGACGCCAGGAATTGCGCTCAAGCGGCTCTGCAAATCTCGATACAGGCCCGCCAGCTTCTCGCCTCGGTAGCCAATGAGGATTGGGTTGATTTGGAAATTCAAAACGCTGGAAGTATCGAAACCAGGATCGACGTTCCTCAAATTCTGAAGCGTGCGCACCACGAGTGCCGCTCCCACCAGCACGATCATCGTCAGGCCGACTTGTCCAACCACCAGCAAATTGCCCGTATTGAACCAATGGTTTCTCGAGCGTCCGGCGAATCCTGTGCCGTCCTTCAGCGCGGGAGTCAAATCCACTCGCGTGCCGCGCATTGCGGGCGCGAGGCCGAATATCATGCCGGTGAACAGCGCAACTGCCGCCGTAAACAACAACACGCGCACATCGAGCGCGGCCTCAAACCCTAGCGGTTGGGACGAACCGGTATCGACAAACGCAGTGATCGCACGCGCACCGCCGATCGCTATGAGAATGCCGAGCGCTGCGCCGAATATTGAAAGCAAAATACTCTCCGTCAGCAATTGGCGGATCACTCGCGCGCGTCCAGCTCCAAGCGCCAACCGCACCGCCATCTCTTTCTGCCGGGCCGTCGAGCGCGCGAGCAGCAGCCCGGCAACGTTGGCCGACGCAATCAGCAGCACGATTCCCACAGCGGCCATCAGCACAAAAAGAGGCGTCTCGTATGTGCCTCTCACACCGCTAAGTCCGCTCTGTGCGGGAACGAGCGTGACTCGTGGCGCGTCAGCTTCGGTGGAAAGCGGTTTGCCGCCATGCAACATGGCATTGCGGAAGAGCAAACTCACCGCTGATTCGGCCTTCTTGCGCGGCACGTCCGGGCTCAGCCGCGCAACGATCAGCATCCACACCGAGCCGTCATCGTCTTGTTCGGGTTTCCACGAAAAGCTGAGCCTCGCCCGCAGGGACAGAGGAACCCACAAATCCGACTTGTGGCCTGGTGTCAGTCCCGTGAATCTCTGCTCTGCCACACCCACAATGGATGTGGGCACCCCGTTCAGGTCGATAATCCGTCCGACCGCCGACGGCGAGCCGCCAAACGCTTTTTGCCAATAGCCATAACTAAGCACAGCCACAGGCGTTGCCGTTGACCCGTCATCCGAAGGTTCCAGCAACCGGCCCGCCGCAGGACGCACTCCAAGCGTGTCGAAGTAATTTCCGGAAACGATCAGAGATTGCACGAAACTCGCAGGCCCGTTTCCACTTAAGTCGAGTCGCATCCCGCCGCCCGACGCCGTAAGGCTCGCGAATACTCCGGATTGACCACGCAGCTGATTGAAGAAGGGTAGCGAAAACGAGCATCCCGTCGGGTTATCGCCGCTTCCGCGATTGAAGCAATCGCCGTAGCTGGAACTGCTGTGAAAACTAGGCCGCTTGTGCGCGCTCCATTGCAGAAAAACCAGCTCTTGCGGATTGCTCACCGG
>DATEME010000215.1:0-3086 GCA_035275865.1 Candidatus Acidiferrales bacterium
TGAATAGCTGCCTCGTTGAATTTCCTGACGGCTACCGCATGGTGACCAGCCGCAACGCGACAGGCAAAGCGGTTGGTTTGGTTTCGGGCAGCACGCTGTGCCAAGCGTCGCGGGTCCCCACTTACGACAGTTGAAATCCGGGTTAGCGCCTCTGTCTGTGGTACGACGCGATCGCAATCGGCGACGCCGCAATCGCGCGCGACATTTGAAGTTTAGGACAGTGCTGCTGGTCGGCTCCCCCAGGCAATTTGCGCTAGGCTTAGGCTAAGGCTAGCCAAAGATATTTGAAATTTCTTTGCTCCGCCGGTTAACGAACGAACTATCCGAGCTTGGCGAGCTTTCGCGTTGGGTAGCCGGAGATGGCCGTCACCCGGCCACTGCGACCGTCGATATAGACGAAGGTGCCGCCCTCGAGGCGGTATTGCCCCTGCCACTCGATCGCGAAAGTGGTGTCGGTGTCCTCGATATGGATCGGTTCGGGATCGCCATCGCGCGCCAATCGCGCGGCCAGGTGGTCGTGAGGATCGAGCAACCAGGCATCGCCAGTTTCGGTCGAGAAAAGAACCAATTGGCCAATGCTGACAATGCGGCCGTCATGCTCGGCGGCAAGATCCTGAATGTAGCGCACCTCGTCGGCAAGCCGAAAACTCTTGCCGTCCACCATACGTTTGCCCGGTCCCCGCTTAATCCTTGTCCGACCTGGTGCGCGTGTCGTGGGGTTGGCCATGGAGCTCTTCACCCGCTTGTTCAGCCATTGGCTGGCGTTCGTCTATCACTGCTTCGACCGCATCGTCATTCACGGCTACCTGACGGGTCTGTCCCGCCCCGAGCACGTGGTGCACTTCTTCCACGAGGTTGGCGGCGCGCCGGTGATCACCAAGGAGATCTTAAGCGAGCGCACCAATCGCTACCAGAGCTGGGTTGAGGCTTTTGCCCGCAATCATCGCATCCCCATCGCCTGGGCCGAGAAGGGCGTCCGCAAGGAGGACTTTGTCCTGCGCTGGCAACGCCGCATGGTGCGAAAAAACGAGTACGGCGTCTATTTCATCTTCAAAAGCATGGAAGTGGGACCGACCTTCCGCATCGCAGTGCCGAAATATCCCACCAACGATCCCAATTACCGCATCATCGCCAAGACCCGCAGCCGCTTCACGCACTACTACTTTTACATTCACGATCAGGTGCTTGGCCCGATCGTGATGCGCGTGGGCTCGTTCGTTCCGTTCCAGACCACATACTACCTCAACGGCCATAGCTTCATTGAACATCAGCTCAAGGCTGCCAACGTCGACTTCCGCAAGCATGACAACGCGTTTCTCGCAGTCGGCGACGTGGCGGCACTGCAGGCCGCGGCCGATAAGCTCAGCCCGCAAATCATTCGCAAGCAGCTCGACTACTGGACCTTCGTCCTCGGCCCGAAATTCTCCCCCAAGGAGCGCAAGCAGGTCAAACTCTCACGCATCTATGCGATCAGTCAGATCGAATACTGTTTCAACTTTGTCTTCAAGCGCAACTTTCCCATCCACAAGCTGTTCGAGCGAAGCTGTGAACTTGGCTTGTGGCGATTGACCGCGCACAAGATCGCCGAGGTGTTCGGCACGCGCCTCAAGCGCAACCACCACGGCAAGCTCTTCACCGTCATCGATCAAGTCGAGCACGGCCATCACGTGTTCCGCGCCTACTTCCGCAATGCTGTGCTCAGGCAGTACGAGAAGTTCTCGATCTACCTGCGCAACGAGCTCTGCTCCAACAACCTCTACGATTTCGGCCTCAGAAAGGGGCTCGAACATCTCGATGAGGTCCGCCACAAGTTTAAGAGCATCATCGGCCGGTTCGCCGGTTTCCAGGCCCAGTGGCTCAACGTCCACACCGATTTTCCCTTGCTGCAGCGGATCTCCCTCCCAATCACCGTCGGCGCGGTCCGCCACCCCGGCATCAAGGTCCAGGACACCCGGATCATCCGCCTGCTCGAGGTCCTTTTGCACGCCGGCACCCAAGTCGGGGGCTGGACGGCGCGCCAGATCCACGAAGCCGTCCTCACCACCTTCGGCCTCTCGGCAGACGCCTACGGCCTCAACCAGCTCCGCTACGACCTGCGTAAACTCAGGGCGCACGGGCTCATCGAGCGTGACGGCGACCGCTACGCCTACCGCCTCACCGCAAAAGGCGTTCAGGTCGCCTTGCTGTTGCTGTTCTTCCACAAGCGCCTGTGTGGACCGCTCGCCAACAGTCGCTTCCACCACCGCCCTGATCCGCAGCACCGGCCGGACAGCCGCCTCGAAGCCGCCTACCACCGCGCCGACAAAGCCATCGAACAAATCGTCGATCTCTTGGCGGCAGCCTGACCCCTACGTCCGCCCCTCCAGATCCAGACTGCGCGCAGCTCCGCGCAACCCCGCCGCTGCGTCGCGCACCGCAAACCCATCAATTTTGCCTGAAAATCAGCTGATTCCTCGCCCTTGACCATCACCGTTGCGATCTTAATCTTCCCGTCACACACAACAGCGATCTTGGACTCGTCTACTCAAGGATTTTCCGATCAAGAATCTAGAGGCGCGGCCTCCAAATCTCCGCATCCGGGCGCGCCGCCCAAGTGGTGACACCTTAACCTAGGACATGGCACGACACTACAACGGCAGATATGCCGACCTTACAAAGGATTAGTTTCTTCGATAGGAGCGCGCTCTTGGGCGGGCGAGATCGCCACGACTCAAAAGGGGATCAAAAGATGATGTGGTCGGACTGGCAGTTTGCGGTTGTCGCCGGCGTTTTCTTGGCGACCTTCGCGATTATAGTCATCGGCAGTAACCTTGGCACCAAGCTTGATGCCATAAAATACGAACTCACCGATATCCGAAACCACAAGCTCCTCGACATCAGAAACGAGCTTGACAAGCTCCACGACATCAGAGGCAAGCTCATCGATATCAATAACGATTTCAGCGAGGGGCGCTACGAGACCAGAAATAAGCTCGACAACATCGAACAAACACTGCTGAAAGCTGATACCGCTTCAGAGGAAGATCGGAAGACCCGCGTGAACGGGGGTGGGGACAGCACGTTCATCGACGATCTCGTATTTCATG
>DATEME010000216.1:0-4884 GCA_035275865.1 Candidatus Acidiferrales bacterium
AAGAGCCGCGGGGAGGAGCCAGGCTTGCGCTGGGCCGTATTCGGCTTCGCCCTCGCTCCAGCTAATCCGGCCACTGCCTTTGAGGATGATCAGGAGCTCGAAACGGTCTCGTGAAGTAGACCGCGAAATGGCTGACTCGAAATCCCATTGCTCGGTGGCGAAATACGGGCAGGCGATGAAGAACGATTCCCTGGCGCCTGCGTGTTCGAAGCGCGCAGGCTGCAATTTGCCGCAGTTTTGGGCACCGAAACGCATTACCGCAAGGGCTTTGTCGATGTGAAGTTCACGCGTGCGGCCATTGGAGTCGCGGCGGTTGTAATCGAACACGCGGTAGGTGAGATCAGAATGCTGCTGAATTTCGCAGAGAACGAGGCCGGGGCCAATGGTGTGGGCCGTGCGTGCGGGAATGAAAATCGCTTCGCCTTCCTTTATCGGGACGTGTTCGAGACAATCTTCCGCGGTACCGTCGGCGATTGCCTGCTGAAATTTATCGCGAGTGACTTCGGGTTTCAGCCCCGCAAGAACTTCAGCGCCGGGCCGTGCACGAAGCGCGTACCACATTTCGGTCTTGCCCACGCCGCCGGCAGCAGCTTCATGTTTGGAGGCATATTCATCATCGGGGTGGACTTGGACGGAGAGCTTTTCTTCGGCAAAGATGAATTTCGTAAGGATTGGAAAGACACCGCTGCGACGAATGGATGTGCCTCTCCATTCGACCGGCATTTCGGGCCACGCTTCGCCCAGTCTGCGACGGGCATAAGGCCCGTTCGAAAAGACGCTGTCGTTTCCGGTCATCCAGGCTTCGCCGATTGGTTGGGCGAGATGCGCCATTTGCGGGAAAACGGGCGCCAAAGACAAAGCGCCCCACGGGCGCGGGCTAAACGTCGGATCGAGCCTCGCGGGGCAGAGGATCACTGGGCGCCGGCGAAGAAGCGCTCCAGACGGCGCAGACCTTCTTCGATGCGATCGAGCGACGTAGCGTAAGACATGCGGATGTATCCGGGCGCGCCGAAAGCCTCGCCGGGGACGACAGCCACGTGGGCGCGGTCGAGAAGCGCTTTGGACACGGCCGTGTCGTTGGGCATATCGGCGCGATAGTGCTTGGAAATATTCGGAAAAACGTAGAACGCGCCTTGCGGAGCGTTGCACGTGACGCCCGGAATTGCGCGCAGGCCGGCCACGATGCGTTCACGGCGGCGAGCGTACTCGGCGAGCATCGTGCCCACGGAATCCATTGGGCCACGAAGCGCTTCAAGAGCGCCGTATTGCGCGATTGACGTGGGATTCGACGTCGACTGGCTCTGCAGTTTTCCAATTGCCGAGACGAGCGGCTGCGGCGCCAAGACGTAGCCGATGCGCCATCCGGTCATCGAGAAAGTCTTCGAGCAGGAACCGGCAATGATCAGGCGGCTCTTCGATCCCGGCACACTGGCAATCGAAAACGGCTTCGCATCGCCGTAAGTGAAATGCGAGTAGCACTCGTCCGAGAGCAACCACACGCCCTTTTTTTGGCAGACGCCGAGGATCTTCTCGAATTCGCCATTGGGAATCACGCCACCGGCCGGATTGCTCGGCGAATTCACGATTACCATCCGCGTGCGCGGCGTGATGGCGCGCTCAAGATCGGCCGCTTGCAGCGCAAAGCCGTCTGATTCGCGCGTTTCGACGATTACCGGCTTTCCTCCGGCGTATTTGACGATGTCCGGATAGCTCACCCAATAAGGCGCGGGTATGACGACTTCGTCGCCTGAGTTGACCAGCGAGCAGACGGCGTTGAAAATCGCGTGCTTGCCGCCGACATTGATGATGCATTCCGCAGGCTGATAGGAAGAACCGAGTTGCGCCGCATGCCAGTCGCATACGGCCTGTCGCAAAGGCGCAATACCCGGCGTGGCGGTGTACTTGGTCTTATTTTCCTCGAGCGCTTTGATCGCCGCCCGCTTTATGTGCTCAGGCGTCGGAAAGTCGGGCTCACCCGCTCCAAAATCGGCTACATCGACACCTTTTGTCTTCAGCTCTTCGGCGGCCGCCATCACCGCCATCGTCGGCGAGACGGCGATGCGATTTACGCGATCGGCGAGCTGGATTGGTTCTTCGGCTACTGCTGCTACGGCGCGTTCCATTTCATTCCCCTTGTCTATTTTGACGCTTCAGCATTTTATCTAAAATTCGCACTCAAGACTTCGCTTGAAACTTTGCCTTCAGGCGCTCTTCCACAATGGGAGGCACCAAATCCTTTACCGGGCCGCCGAGCCGGGCCAATTCCTTCACCAACCGGGAACTCAGATAGCTGTACGCCACGGCAGGCATCATGAAAACCGTCTCGAGTTGCTCTTCGATTTTCCGGTTCATCATGGCCATTTGCAGCTCGTATTCGTAGTCGGAAATGGCCCGGATGCCACGCAAAATAATCCGCGCATTGCGCGAGCGGGCGTAATCGACGAGCAAGCCTTCGAAAAGATCGACTTCGACGTTCTTGTAATCGAAGGTGACAGCTTCAAGCATTTCGACTCGCTCCTTCGCAGCGAATAGAGCGTTCTTCTGCGAATTTTGAGCGACGGCGACGATTAGATGATCGAAAATCTGCGCGCCGCGAGCGATCAGGTCCAGATGGCCCTTGGTTACAGGGTCGAAAGAGCCGGGATAGATTGCGATTGTCTTTCTGTCGGGCTCGGGAGCCATCCGAGGGCCCATTTTACGGCATGATCGGCCAAAATCCTAGGCAAGGGCGGACCGGCGGCTGGGAACCGCCTCGGTCCAATTTGGCGGAGTCTCACGGGGCGATCGAACCGACAGAGCCTGCAGTGGCAATCGATCCCTTTGCTCCCTAATCCCAGAGCATCGCTTTGAAGGCATCACTCTCAATTGCGCTCACTCCCATTTCCTGATACCCAGCTCTTCGAGAGCGACGAGATAAACGAACCGGCTCCCGTAGACAAGATACCTTCGCCACAGGCGGCGTGGTTCCTGCAAAAGACGAAAAGCCCATTCGAAGCCGCTCTCGCGCATCCACTTCGGCGCCTGCTTCTTCAAACCCGCGAAAAAGTCGAATGCCGCGCCGACTCCAATCAAAACTGCAGCGTCCAGCCGATCCCGGTTCTCGAACATCCAACGCTCCTGTTTGGGAGTGCTAAGCCCCACCCAGACTACGTCTGGCTGCGCCGCGTTGATTTGTGCGATGAGGCTTTCATGTTCTTCAGATGTCACTGGGCGGAACGGCGGCGACAAAACTCCCACGATGTTTAATCCGGAATGCTTCTCGCGAAGTGCGGCAGCAAGTTTTTCCGCCACGCCGGCGGCGCCGCCGTAGAAAAAGTGTTTGTAGCCCCCCCTTGCGCTTTGGGCGCAGAAAGCGTCCATCAGTTCCGGACCGTAAACTCTACGACGAAGAGGATGCCCCTTCGTTCGCGCGAGCCAAACGAGCGGCATGCCGTCGGGAACAACCAAATCCGCGGAGTTGAGAATGTGCCTGAATCGCGGGTCGTGTTGCGCTTCCGTCACGCCGTGCATTCCGGTGACTGCGATATACCGACACCGCTCGCGCTTTTGAATCCACCACTCGATTTGTGAGACAACTTGCGGGATTTGGACGGGAGAAACTCCCACGCCCAGGATTTTGAAGCGCGCCGAAGCAGGTTCGTCGTCGAAGCCCAGCCCCTGGCCAATACTCCCGGGCACAAGGTCGTTGCTGGAATTGCCGGGCGCGGATTGGGAATTTACAATCATGGTCGGCTTCCGCGAGTGGGCGGATCTTCGCGCTCTCGATGGCTACCGATGAAGTCGTAGTGCCCCGTCTCGACCGCGAAACAAATAGGTTGGCACGCAAAGAGTCTACGGCCGCCGCGGGCAGAGCGCTATTGGACCGATCTCAGGTACTCGTCTATCGCCTTAGCTGCTCCGCGCCCTTCAGCGATCGCCCACACCACCAGCGACTGTCCTCGCCGCATATCGCCTGCGGAGAAAATGCCCGGCACCGAGCTCGCGTAATTCCCTTTCGTTGCGACATTGCCGCGAGCATCTAACTCAACGCCAAGCCGCTCGATCATGCCTTGTTTCACGGGCCCCGTGAATCCCATCGCAAGCAGCACGAGATCCGCTTCAATCGCGAATTCCGTCCCCGGAACAGGCTCAAACTTCGGCGGCGGACCGACGCGAATGCCATGCAGCTCTCTCACATTGCCATTCTCATCGCCCGTGAATTTTGTCGTTGCCGCAGCCCAATCGCGCGTACCGCCTTCTTCGTGCGCGCTTTCCGTGCGCAACTGCAACGGCCACAGTGGCCACGGCGTGCTGGGATGCCGCTCTTGCGGCGGCATCGGCATGATTTCAAATTGCAGCACGGATGTAGCGCCCTGCCGGTGACACGTACCGAGGCAGTCCGCTCCCGTATCGCCACCGCCAATGATCACCACATGCTTGCCCGTAGCAAGAATCTGGTGCGCCACTTGATCGCCCGCGACCTTTTTGTTCTGCTGAGGCAAATAGTCCATCGCGAAATGAATCCCATTCAACTCGCGGCCGGGCACCTTCAAATCTCGCGGGCTCTCAGCGCCGCCCGCTAGAAGAATCGCGTCAAACTCTTTGCGAAGATCCTCGACTGGGACATTTTGCCCCACATGTGCGTTCGCCTGAAACACAACGCCTTCCGCGGTCATCTGCTCGAGGCGCCGATCCACCACGCACTTCTCCATCTTGAAATCAGGGATGCCATAACGGAGCAGTCCGCCGATGCGATTGGCTTTCTCAAACACGGTAACTAAGTGTCCCGAGCGATTCAGTTGCTGCGCCGCGGCTAATCCCGCCGGGCCAGAGCCAACGACGGCCACGCGCTTACCGCTGCGCGTCTTCGGCGGTTCGGGCTTGATCCAACCTTCTTTCCACGCG
>DATEME010000217.1:0-3221 GCA_035275865.1 Candidatus Acidiferrales bacterium
GCGCACGCCCGTGCGGACGACAGCGTCATGGCGGCTCATATCGCGCACCATTTGCGGCCAAAACGCGCCATACGAATGCCATCGCACCCATCCCGCGGACCATCGCGCGCGCGAATCGGAAAGAAACGCGGCGACTCGCCCGAGGCCGTATTGCCACCGAACGAGAAGCGGCTCGCCCGTACTCGTGCGCAGAATCGTTTCAGCACCAGTACGTGCTTTCGTCTTCACGAAGCCGAGCAACTCGGGTGAGCGCGCAAAGTCGATGCCGTCGATGAGTTCCATGGGCCGCACGGAAATCGCGTGCACCGGTTTTTCGACGATTTCGGTATTCTCCAGATTTTTCGTCTCGTCGTTGACGATTTCGGTGATCCTGTGCGGATCCTCGATGAAATAGGACTTGCCGTGCGTCGAATCGGAGATGTCCTGCAGGAATTTGCTGTCCACATCGTCGCCGACGCCGATCGTGGAAACCGTGACGCGATTCTTCGCGGCGTCTTGTTCGAGCTGCGGAAGATCTCCGGGAGGCGACATGCCGTCCGTAAGCAGAATGATATGCTTCCGTGTTGCCTCAATCGGGAGGACTGCTTCATAGGCGGCTTCGAGCGCGGGATAAATGCGCGTGCCGCCGCTTGCTTCGATGGATTCAATCGCCGCATCAATGCCGCTAGCTTCGGAAACCGTTGTGAGCGGCATTACCCAGCGAAATTCCTTGTCGAAAGCGATTAAGCCAACTTTATCAATCGGGCGCAATCCGGCAATGCTCGCGCGCGCGGCCTGCCTTACCATTTCGATCTTCGGGCCTTCCATGCTCAAGGATTTATCCAGCACGAGCACGAGTGCCGTGGGCTGCTGCGGCGCTGGATTCGGATCGCCGCGCACGGGAAGGACTTTGTCGAACGCCGTGGCCGGCTCTTTCGCGATTTGTGCATTTCGATCGCCGCCAATGAAAATCAGCCCGCCGCCGGCGGAGACGTAATTTGCGATGGCCGCGCCTTCTTCAGGTGAAAGCGGCTGATCGGGGTAGTCGTCGAGAACGGCGGCGTCCCAATTTGTGTTTGCGGGATTTTCAGGGAATGCGTCGGCTTGCTGCACTTCAATTTGGGCTTCGTCGAGCGTTTTCAGCAGTGGATCAGACGGACCATCCTGGCCCGATATATAAAGGACGCGCGGTTTACGCACAGCAATGGCTTGCGAATAGAGCGGCTGCTGGGAGCCTTGCGCTTCGAGGCTGACGTCGAGCGAATTTACGCCCGTCTCGACGATATGGGCGTCGAGATCAATGGCGTTGCTCCCCGGTCGCAGCTCGATGGGCTTTGAAGAGATTTCGCGGCCATTGGACGCAACGGAGAGTTTCGCCGCGAGAGGCTGCGCGCTCTCCAGTTCCAGAGAAACGCTGAACCGTTCGCCGGAGAAGACGCTTTGCGGCGCCGAAATTCCCGTGAGCTGCACCGGCAGGCGCGAAATGCCGCCCGACGGAGCCGTGTAAACGGCAACGCCTTGGGCGCGGGCTCGAATTGCGGCGGCAAGGGCGTCTCCACGCGTTTGATTGCCATCGCTGACCAGCACAATTCGCCGTGCGCCCTGCTTTGGAAACGTGCTAAGCGCGAGATCCATCGCGCCTTCGATGTCCGTATCCATTCCCGTCGAGGGCACGGCATTATCCGATACCGCGGCTTTTGAGGGATCAGATGGGACGTCATGCATTTGTGCTTCGCCCGCAAACGTGACCAGCCGCAAGTCCGCGCCGGAATTCGCGCGGTCAAGATCTCGCAGCAAAAACTGGCTTTGCTGGATCGATTCGCGCGGCATGCTCGCCGAAGTATCCGCAATCAGAGTGACGGCCACATTGCGAAACGGCAATTGCGCGTGCGGACCCGCAAGCGCCGCCACTAGCAGCGCGTATACGATCGCTTTCAGTGCGAATGAAATACGCGCGCCGCCGCGCTTGTTCTTTGCCCAAATCCAGAGGAGGGGCGGGGCGAGCAGCAGCAGAAAAAACACGGGCCGGTCGAAGCTCATCGTGCCGCCTCGCTCATGATTTCACCACCGGGCGCGGAGCATCGGATTCATGGCCCATTTCGCGAATGTCCAGATGAACCGCGTTCGCGGCTGCCGGCATGCCCGCGGCAGTCGCAGCCCGCTCGCGGCGGAAATAAAAGAATCTCCATTCGAGCCAAAGCGCGATCAGCGCGAGCGCCACGAGCCAGCGCCAGAGACTCTGCTGCACGATGGCGATGGGCTGTGGTTCCAAAGGTGCAGCCTCCGCGGCAGTCGGCGCTATGCGAACGGTGGGCAACGGCGGCACGTTCACGGGGACATCGAGCGATTGGCCGGCGCTGCTGATTCGATAAATCCCGCTTTCCGCCGCAAAAAGATGCACTCCCGCATCGTCGCTCGCGAATAAAACGTCCCGCCCGGAAGGCGCTACGATTCGCGAGAGCCTGATAGGTAAGTCGACCGAGCCGGCTGTTACAAACTCTCCGCTCTCCGCGATCGGATGGGTCATCCATTCCACTGACGCGGCAATCAGCAGCGGGAACGCCGGCTCATCCGTGAAATTTGAGTCGAGCGGATCGAAATCCACAACGACCGACCTGCGCGTTTGTGTTTCGCGCGCCAAAATCAAAGGCTCCGGGGAAGTGCCCGATGAGGAGGCGAGCACAATGTCATCCGGCGTCAGATTCATCGATTCGGTCGCGCGCACGGTGACGTCACGCGACTGAATCCACCGCGTCACCGCGTGGCCGGAATTCCAATTTCCCAGCCGAACGCGACGCGCGGGCGTGCCGTTCGACCCTGAGAGGAATGAGATCGTAGCGCGCTCGTTGCCGCCGGCAGGAGCTTCGCCATCGTAAATGACCACGTCCGCGGACGATGGAGGCTTCGCGCCCTCGTGAACGAAATCCGTCTTTACGTAAGGGTTTGCGGAAAGAACCGCGCGCATTTTTGCGGCAAAACTCGCACGCGAAGTAACGACCGCGACCGAGACCGGCATCGATGGGGGCAGAACGATTGTGGCTCGGTTGTCAGCTGGGAGATTGTCGCCGGGAGTGATTTCCGCCTGAAGCAAACCGCCGGAACGCGATGTGAACTCGTCGCTGGAACTTTCCGTTGCTCCTGGCGCGATGGAGAGAATGTCCTGGCGAAACACGCCTCCCCCGACGGAAAGGCTCAGCGTCACGCGTGCAGGAACGTCATTGTAGTTTTTCACCTGCGTCATT
>DATEME010000218.1:0-14625 GCA_035275865.1 Candidatus Acidiferrales bacterium
GCACCGAGCTTGTGGATCATCGGCTTGGGCCGGAAATTATTCAGCCGGTTCACGCCTACGACAATTGGCGCCAGCGCCGAGGGAATCTGCGGATCGCTCGCGTTGGCAAAATGATTCTGCCCGTTCACGCGATAGCTGTGAATTTCGGTGTGAAACGCTTCCTGGATTTCGCCTGCGGTGCCGGAAAAATCGATCATGTCGCGGCCGTTGGCGACGCCGTTCACCTGAAAGCCATGCGAACCGAGCCATGTGGTAACGGCCGTAATGTCCTGATCGGATGCACCGAACTGCGCGCCGAACTGCGCTGGCGTGAGCCATTTGTGATAGTTCGGCGAATTTTTATCGGCCTGCTGCGCGATCAGATTATCGAGCGCGGTTTCCTGCTCGGGACTGCGCTTCAGCACGAGCAGCATGTGATCGATCGGCATGGTGGAAGCGACGGCGCCTTGATCGTTCTCGGCGCGCGCCATTGGAACGACGTTTCCGCGAAGCGAAACGCGCTGCGTTTCGTCGACGGCCCGCGTGACCATGGAAGGCGGCAGGTTGCTCTGCGCAAACATTTTCCTGACACCCGAAAACAACACACCTACTGCGGCAAATGCAACGAAGACGTATAAATAGTATCGACGCATAGTTTCGGTGCCCTCAGTTTGTTGTCCGATGGGTCCGGACCTTATATCTTCACATCGGATGCTCCAATCGTTCCGAAAAGATGGATGCGATTGAAAGAAATGTTCTTCGGGAGCACGACATGGCGCGGACACACAGACACGGAGAGATTCTCGCGCGAGATTCGTGCGCGCCGCGGAGTTATTGTATCGAGAGAGAGAAATTGAACGACATCACGGCGTTACTCGCCGCGTTCGTGGCGGTGATCGTCGCCGTGCTCGATCCTGACGGCGTGCCGGTGCCGTTTGCGCCGCTGCCGGGAACAGCGCCGCCGCATCCGGCCATGCCGAGCAGCAAGACAAAACCCAACACGCCAAACGCCGGTGTAAAGCGCCGCAGATTGCGGCACGCGCGAAACCAGAAAATCGCGAGAATCAAGCAGCCCGCGAGCACCAACACCGCGGGCGGCATGTGACGCATCGGTCCGACGAATTTCGCAACAGGCGCGATGCTGCCGGCTGTGGTGTTTACGGTCAGTGTGACGTTCGCCGACGTCGTCGCGTTGTTGAACGAAAGCGACGAAACAGCCGAGCCATTCTGCGTAAACGAGCAAGTTGCGCCCGCTGGAAGATTTGAACACGAGAGGTTGTTAATAGTTGCGGTGAAGCCATTATTTGCAACAAACGTAAGCGTGGTGCCGCCCGATTGGCCCGCGGCAGGCACCGTTACCGTGGCTGGCGAAGCCGAGAGCGAGAGATACGGCATACTGGCAACGAAATTCGCCACGTTCATCGAGCCCAGACCCGTCGCAAGATCGTATCCCGAAGCCGCGTTGTAACCCGTGAGAATGCCGATCGTGCCGCCGCCTGACGTATCGCAATCGTTTGTGCCGTCGTGCGAACTGCTCGCGGTGCAAGGCATCGCAATCGTGCCCGAAGTAACGTCGTGGAAAATACACGCGGCATCCGGCAGCGTCGTCGTGCTGCTGCTATTACAATTCAGTCCGGATTGGCTTGCGGCAAGCGAATAGAAGCTCGGATTGATGTTGCCTTGCGGCGACGCAGTCTTTTGATCCACGAGCGCCATCACTCCCGCGAAAACCTGCGCGGAGATAGACGTGCCGCCAGCGAGCAAGAATGCTCCGTTGGTGCTGCACGCTGCAGACTTGCCTCCCGAGCCTTGTGCATCCTGTTCGCAGGCGAAATAGAAGCTGCCCGGCACGATGGCGTTGATCGCTTGCTCGAGGCCGTAGGAATCCGCCGCGCCCTCGGCAAAAAACGAAACGTCCGGAATATCGCGCTTGCCGTCAGCCGGAACGCCCGGGCCGGTCTGCCAGGAGGGCTTCGCGTAACCGCCCGAACAGTTGGAGGTCGTCGTCGTGTTTGCCGTGGTGCAGTTGCTCACGCCCCCCGAGCCGCCCACGGGAGCTACGAAATAGAACCCCTGTGTATTCCCGTCCGTCTGCACGCTGCCCGTATTGCAAGCGGCCGCAGCGGAACTCTGGCCAAATGTCGTGTAAATCAGAGGATTCGTGCAACTGTCGTTCCAAGTGGTCTCGGGAACGTAGCTCTTCGCCGAAGCTAGCGTGCCCGAGGCGTTCGACGAATTCCAAAACGCGTTCGGTGATGTGTGATTGTTGAAATCGGTCCCGCCAACCGCAACATCGTACGGCGTCGAGGCGATTCCGTTCACGCCAAGGCCGTAGACGCCCGCCGCTGCTCCCGTGGTATTGCCGGATGGCGCAAAATCGCAGCCATCCGAGCCATTATCGCCTGTGGCAATCGAAACCGTAATCCCCTCCGCGGCAGCCTGGCTCCAAAGATTGTTATAGAACGCGTTGCCGGCCGAGCCCAAGCCCAGTTCGCAATTTCCATAACTCTCGCTCAGGATCGGCGCGAGGTCCTGATCCACGATATATTGCGCGGAAAGATCGATGCCCGCGCTCGTTGCGGAGTCCTTGCTCGCAACGAGATCGATATTCGCATTTTTCGCGACGGCGCCCGACCATTCCACGTCGAAGATCGCTTCCGTCTCATCCTCATCGCCGTCGGGACCACCGTTTGCGCTGGAGGCCACAACGCCGGGATCCGTGCTTCCCTGAGGAATTACCTTCGCGAATTTGATCGCCGGCAGGCCAAACAGCGCGCGGAACTGATCGGCATCCGTCGTGTTGATGTCGCTCGCGCTGACGATCGCAATGGTTACGCCTGTGCCGTCGATCGGAGTCGATGCGTTCCACAGCGGCGTGATGCCGTAAATCGTCGCAAAATCCGTGGGTCCGACGCCGAAAAGCGTGTTGCCCTTTGCATCGGTCAGCGTCAGATGTGGGTGGATCGAAGCCGTCATCCCGTGTGCGGCAGACGCGCGATATTTCGGCTTGGGAAAGAAATCGTTCAGCGAGCGAACGCCAGCGACAACCGGAACGAGCGCCGCCGGAATCGCCGGGTCGGTCGCATTCGAGAGATGATCCCTGTCATTCACGAAGTAATCGTGAATCGTCGTATGGAACGCGCTGCGCACCTGCTGCGCGTTGCCCGAAAAATTGATCACCGTGCGTCCGTGCGAAGCACTGTTTACGACAAAACCGTGCGACTCGAGCCATGCCGTGATCTTCTGAATATCGGCATCCGATGCGCCGAATTGCTGCCCGAATTCATCGGGCGAAAGCCACTGGTGATAGCTTGGCGAAGTCCTGTCCTGTTGCGCCGCCAGCAGCCGGTCTAGCGCAGCCTGTTGCGCGGGGCTGCGCTGTAAGACAAGGAGCATCTCGTCCATTTGCAAGGAATTCGCCGCAGGGCCGCGATCGAACGCGCTGCGCGCCAGAGGGTGCGTATTGCCGCGCAGGACGGCCAGCCTCGATTCATCGATCGCCGTAGTGATGCGCGAAGGCACGCGGCCAGCTTGGCCCTGCGCTTGTCCGCGGACGAGAAGACCCAGTGTGACGGCGCACAGAGCCGCCAGGAATATGGTGAGGTTACGACGCATGTCGTTTCTTTCTCCGAGACGGCTTTATGGAACTTCTTGAGCGATACGACCATCGTTCCTGAAACGCGGAAGACGATCAACCGATCCGCAAAGGACCGGTACGAGAGAGTTATCTGTACACACGAACACTCGTAAGATAGCGCCGCCTGGGAGCGGCCAACCTGTTTGCAAAAGAAAAGAATCGCCGAAATGAGATGCTTCTGGAGGGCTACTGTGTCGCCTGCGGATTGTCGCTGCGGATTCGATCGGCCAATCGGCGGGCCCGGTCGCGTGCAATGTCGACGTACTGGTTATCCGCCGCGAGCTTCTCGAGCGGTGCGACAAACTGCGCCGGTTCGGGAAGAAGATGGTCGTTGTAATGCGATTCGATGGTCTTAACCACGTCGTTTACGCCCAATTTGTCATATTGCATTGTGCGGATCAGATCGCCGAGGTCCGTTTCCTGCTGCGAAAGGTTTTCGAATAATGACGTTAACTCCGCCCCCGTCGGATCGAGCGTGTAATTGAACGTCACCTGATAATCCTGCGTGCCGTTTTGGTACCGGAAGGTCTTCTGTCCGAGGCTGGCCAAGCGCTTGTGAACCTCGAGGTCGACGCCTTGAAAATCGTGGAGCTTTGCGGCCAGCGCGAATATCTTCTGCACCAGCGGCGCATCGATCTGGAAGGGCTGCGGGCTCGGCTGTTCGTCAAGCTGGCGGATGTCGCAAGTGCCCTTTCCCGATTGCGAGACGGTGATCTCGACGAACTCGGGATAACTCGACTTGAAGACTTTGCGAAAAGTGATGGTCGGCCCCCCCGCGGAATCCGCGGCACTCGCTCCGCCGGCAAGAATCGCGGACGAAAGGATCAGGAGCGCTAAATATCGAATGGGCTTCGTCATGGCTGGACACAAACAGGGATGCGCCGGGCGCGGCTGGCGCTGCCCGGGATTGCGGGATTGCTCTTGGTCGCCTTCGTGAATCGCTCCTTCGCGCGACACATTTGCGCATGGCAAAGTGCGATAGCCAGTGCATCCGCCGCATCCGCGGGCTCTGGACATTCTTGAAGCCCAAGCAGCATGCCCACCATCTTCTGGATCTGCTGCTTCGATGCCGCGCCGAACCCTGCCACGCTCGCTTTCACCTCGCGGGGCGAATAGCTGTGCGCCGGAATGCGCGCCTGCGCCGCCGCCAGCAACACCACACCCCGCATTTCCGCGAGCTTGAGCGCCGTACGCATATTCAGCGCGGTGAACACGGATTCCACCGCGACCGCATCGGGAGCAAACTCTTCGAGAAGCGAAGCGATTAAGCCGTGGATTTCGCGCAAGCGCTCATCGAATGGCGCCCGCAACGGCAGTTTCAGCGCGCCAAACCGCACTAGCCGATGCGCTGAGCCGTCTATTTCGACGATGCCGTACCCTGTCGCTCCCGCCACGGCGGGATCGACGCCGAGCACGCGCGTTCTGAAAACCGGCAACGGAGGAGACTCCTTGCGTTTGCTGCCCGGAGGCATTGAATCCGCCTGCGTGGTACCGAACTATCCCGCTACTGCTTCGATTTCCTTCTCGTCGATATCGAAATTCGCATAGACGTGCTGCACGTCGTCGTGGTCTTCCATATTCTCGACCATCCGCAGCATCTGCTGCGCCTGCGCGCCGGTGAGCTTCACATAGTTCTGCGGAATCCAGGCGACTTCGGCCGAAGCAGGCGTGACTCCCGCCTTTACCAGCGCCTCGCGCACCTTATCCATAGCCTCGGGCGGCGTGGTCACTTCCCAGGCCGAGCCATCGTCATTCAAGTCCTCGGCTCCGGCATCGAGCACAATGCTCATCATCGTGTCTTCGTCGGCCGCCTCTTTGGGCACCACGATGTCGCCCTTGCGGTGAAACATCCAGCCGACCGCGCCGGTCTCGGCCATGTTTCCGCCGTTCTTTGAGAAAAGGTGGCGCAGTTCGCCCGCCGAACGGTTCCGGTTGCTGGTCACCACTTGCACCAACATCCCTACGCCTCCCGGACCGTACCCCTCATACATTACCTCCTCGAGCTGTTCACCCTCCATCGTGCCCGCACCGCGTGCGATGGCGCGCTCGATGTTGTCGTTCGGCATGTTTTCGTTCTTTGCGGCGGCAATCGCGGTGCGAAGCCGCGGGTTCGAATTGGGGTCAGTTCCCCCTGCACGCGCCGCAATGCTCAACTCGCGGATGATTTTCGTGAAAGCCTTGCCGCGTTTGGCGTCCGTAGCGGCCTTCTTGTGCTTAATTGTGGCCCATTTTGAATGTCCAGACATCGTTCAACCCTCTGTAAATAAGGCGGATTTATGCGGCGGTTAGTTTAGCACACCGCCATAACGAGACAATATAGCAGCCGGATCAGCTTCAGCCGCGCTGCGTCAATATTCGCTCGATATTACGTTTGCCATGCAGAACCGCCACAATCTGAACCGGCCGCGTCTCCGGCCGATAAACAATCATGAAATTTGGATAACGCCTGAGGTTCCAGAACCGGACCGGGAGGGACGTCAAATCAGGCCTTGAATGACCCGCAAGCGGCATGCTCGAAAGCGAGGCGCAAGCCTCATAAATGGCCTGTTCCACTCGGTCCGCGGCGGTTTCGCTGTCTTCCGCGATGTATGCCCAGATCTCAAATAGGTCCGCCCTTGCGATGGGCGTGAGGACGAAGTCGCTCATCCTTTGGGCAGGCGACCATCGCGCCATTTCTTTTTCATCAGTCCGATCTCTCGGCGGGCGTTCACGCGGTCTGTCAATTCTCCCCGTTCGGCTTGCCGGTATCCTTCTTCGATATGGTTCGACAGAGCCCGGCGTTCCGCGTCGGTCCAGCTTTCCACGGCGTCCTGAGCCTGAAGAGCGCGTCTCAGGACATCCTCTGCATCGGCGTACGCACCGCTGGAAAGACGCTTCTTGATCAGGGTTTCGAGATCGGGCGGAAGGTCCAAATGCATAATCGCACCTCGGTTCTAATGGCTTTTTACCACGGACGGCTTGGGGTGTCACCTTCTCGCCGTCCCGCGAGAGACACGACGCCCGCTAAGGCACTTCCCCGCGATTGTTTGAAAGGACAGGCGCGCAACACGTTGCCGCAGGAGGCGAATCTCCGTCCGGCTCAAAGAATATCGAGAAAAGGTCCGCTCGCAGCCACACGCTTCATTCAACAAGTTAGAACAGGTAGCCGCAGTTCACGCAGAAGAGGCAGCCGAGAGAAATCGTGACGAGAGAATCGGGGGCGTGCAGAAGCACGCCCCGCGAAGAGCACTTCGTTATAGCAGTCCCTGCTCTTTCTTCTCCTGGCAGCTGATGCAGTAGCGCGTCCAGGGCACGGCATCGAGCCGTTTTTGCTGCAACTCCTGATGGCAAGAGACGCACTCGCCGAATTCTTCGTTCCTGATCCTCTCGAGCGCATCATCCACCAATTGCAATTGCGATCGGTCGTTGTGCGTCTGGCCGAAGAGGAACTCCTTCGTGTAGGAGTTCGCAGCCTTGTCCGCCAGATCCACCGTGGGATCGTCGTCGGCTTCGCGTCCCTCCTGCTCTGTGCGAAGGATGCCCCGCGCCAACTCTTCGCGGCGCTGTGTCAATTTCTTCTTGTAAAACTCGAGTCGCTTCTTATCCATGGTAATCATCCCACTAACGCGGCATTGGGCCTGCTCAAAATCAGCAGATTCTAGCGGTGCCGCCCTCCCTTGTCAAATCTACTACCGAAAATTCCAACCGCCATCTTCGCTACAGCAAACAACTTAACGTTTTACAGCCCGCTCCGGCGTGGCCATCCATTCCCCGCCGGCCAGGCGACCGCACGTCAATGCGCGAATCATAGATGCCGCATCTCCCCAAAAAGATTCCTCAACGCACCTGGCGCATCTAATTGAACCGTAAAGTCCCGTAAATTGGACGTTCGCGTGTTGCAGCGGGTAAGCGCCGCTGATAAAATCGCGTCCCGGCGCTGACGGAAGTCGATTCCCCTTCCACGCCTGAACCGGCAATCAAACCAACCTTAAGGGAGAACTTTTTTGGCTAAATACGACCTCGTCATCATAGGCAGCGGACCGGGCGGCTACGTCGCCGCGATTCGCGCCGGGCAGTTGGGATTGAAGACCGCCGTAGTGGAAAAGGACCCCTTCCTCGGCGGCACTTGCCTCCACGTGGGCTGCATCCCGACGAAGGTTTTCCTCCACCACGCCGATATTTACGACAATTTCCAGCATGCGCAGGAATTTGGCATCGACGTGAAAGACGTGAAGGTCAACTGGCCCGCGATGCTTACCCGCAAGGACAAAATCGTCAAGAAACACGCGGGCGGCATCGGCCTCCTCTTCAAGAAGAACAAAGTCGAATCGATCACCGGCTGGGGCAAGATCGCCGGTCCGAGCCGCGTGAGCGTCGAGAAAGACGGCAAAGTCACCGAACTCGAAACCAATTTCACGATGCTCGCCACCGGTTCCGAAGCGCGCACCCTGCCCGGCGTCGAAATCGATGGCAAAGTCACTCTGACCAACCGCGAAATCCTGCAGCTTCAATCCATCCCGAAATCCCTCGTCGTGGTCGGAGCCGGCGCGGTGGGCGTCGAATTCGCCTCGATCTTCCGCACCTTCGGCAGCGAAGTCACGATTCTCGAAGCCTTGCCGCGCATCGTGCCCCTCGAAGACGAAGAAATTTCGCCCGAATTGGAAAAGGCGTTCAAGAAAAAGGGCATCAATATCGAAACCGGAGCCAAAGTCGAAAGCGTCAAGTCCGATGGCAAGACCGGCGCCGTGAATTTCAAGGACAAGAACGGCAAAGCCGTAACCCTCAACGCCGAAAAAGTCCTGATCGCCGTCGGCCGCCGTCCGCTCACCGAGAATATCGGCATCGAGAAGACGAAAACCAAAGTCGAGCGCGGCTTCGTCCACACCAACGGCTACCTCGAAACGGGCGAGCCCAAGCTTTACGCCATCGGCGACATCGTCGCGGGCCTGCCTCAGCTCGCGCACGCCGCCTCCATGGAAGGCATCATCGCCGTCACGCGCATGGCGGGCAAAGACGCGCAGCCCTTCAATCGCCTGCGTTGCCCCAGCGCTACGTATTGCGAGCCGCAAATCGGCAGCGTCGGCCTCAGCGAAAAAGCCGCACGCGAAGCCGGCTACAATGTCAAAACGGGCAAGTTCCCCTTCCTCGGCAACAGCAAAGCGACGATCCTCGGCCATCACGAAGGCTTTATCAAAGTAGTTGCCGACGCGAAATACGGCGAAGTTCTCGGCGTCCACGCGATTGGACCACTGGCGACGGAAATTCTCGCCGAGCCCACCGCCGTGCTGAACCTGGAAGGCACGATCGACGACATGATGGCGACCATCCACGCGCATCCCACCGTCTGGGAAGCCATGGGCGACGCCTTCAACTCCGTCCGCGGCCTTACAATTAATTTCTAGGTAGCACAGCCACTCTTGGCTGTATGCTTTTGCATTGTTGTACCTCGGGCCCGCCGTTTTGACCCGAGGCTTTTGCCTTACGTGCTAGCGCTGCCGTCTCGGCGGCGCAGCGTTCTTTGACGTTGTTTGTTGTTGTTCGTTGTTTGTTGTTGTTCGTTGTTTGTTGTTCGTTGTTTGTTGTCGTTGTTTGTTGTTGTTCTGCTTTGTTTGCTTTGTTTTCGTTTTTTGTTTTTGCTTTTGTTGTTTTTTGCTTTTGATTTTGTTTTTTTGTTTTCAGTCCGTCATCCTGAGCGAAGCGAAGGACCTCTCTTTCTTCCCTTCTGCTGGATCGGCACTATGTCCGAGAACAAGCTGCTCTGGATCATCAACGCGGGCCGCATCGCATACGGCCCTGCTTTTGATCTCCAGCGTGAAATCGTCGCAGCGAGCAAGGCGGGCGCCATCCCTGACGTACTCCTCTTCTGCGAGCACCCGCACGTGATCACCCTCGGCCGCAACGGCCAGTACGGAAATCTCCTCGCCAGCGCGAACGTCCTCAAGCAGATGAACGTCGAATTCCACGAAACCGACCGTGGCGGCGACATCACCTACCACGGCCCCGGCCAGATCGTCGGCTATCCGATTCTCGATCTCGCCCAGCACAAGCGCGACGTCCGCTGGTACGTCGAGCGGCTCGAAGAAGTGATGATCCGCACCGCCGCCGACTACGGCCTGGCCGCGCGCCGCATTCTCTGCCGCCACGGCATCTGGATCGACGCGCCTCAGGGCGAAGAAAAACTCGCCGCGCTCGGCGTCCATCTGAGCCGCTGGGTCACTTCTCACGGCTTCGCCTTCAATGTCTCCACCGATCTCCGCTATTTCGATCTGATCATCCCCTGTGGCATAAAGGACAAGCGCGCCACATCCCTCGAACGCGCCCTCGGCCGCTCCGTCTCTCTCGACGAAGCCCGCGCCCGCCTCGCCGCCCATTTCGCCGAAATCTTCGGTGTCGAACCGCAGGCTGTCTCCCTCGACGAATTGCAGAACGCAATCGGCGCAGTCAAACGCACCTAGCCACCGCCGCTGTTGACTTTTACGCCCGCGCCTCCTTGTGTTTTCGCTGCCCGCGCATCACTCTATTTTCGACCCGTTTTTGCACGGAAAAGAGGCGCGTGCGCAATGCCCGGCACAGACCAAGCCGTACTCAAAAAACTCGGCAAGTACGAACTGATCGAAATCGTCGGCCGCGGAGCGATGGGCGAAGTCTACAAGGCCCACGATCCGCTCATCGGCCGCCTCGTCGCTCTCAAAACCATCACGCACGGCCTCGCCGGACGCCCCGACCTGCTCGAACGCTTCAATCAGGAAGCGCGATCCGCAGGCACATTGCAGCATCCGAACATCGTCACGGTTTATGAGCTAGGTCAGGAGGGCGAGACGCCCTTCATCGCCATGGAATTCCTCGAAGGCGAAAGCCTCGAGAGCCTCATCGAACGCCGCCCGACTCTTTCGGTTCAGGAAAAACTCAACCACATCATCCCCGTTTGCCGGGCTCTCAACTTCGCGCACAAACGCGGCGTGATTCACCGCGACATCAAGCCCGCAAACGTGATGCTCACGAAAGAAGGCCGCATCAAGGTCGTCGACTTCGGCATCGCCCGCCAGATCGAATCCTCCGTCACGCAGACTGACGCGATCATCGGCACTCTCGCCTACATGTCTCCGCAGCAGATTCGCGGCGAGCGCGCCGACGCGCGCGCGGACATCTGGGCAACCGGCGTGATGCTTTACGAACTCCTCACTTTCCAGCGGCCATTCGACGGCGCAAACCACGCCGCGCTCGTTCTGAATATCTCCAAAGACGACGTTCTTCCCCCCTCGATCAGAACCGTCGTCCCCGATTGCGGTCCGGCGCTCGAGGCGCTGGTCGACAAGATGCTGGCGAAGGACATCCAGCGCCGCTATCAAAAGATGGACGAAGTGCTCACTGCTTTCGAGTCGGTACTGGAGCGGCTGCGGCGTTCGACCGGCACACGAACGGTCGTGGCTGGCGAGGAACTCGTCCGCACAAGAATGGCAACGACAGCGCGCCCCGCATCGAATCTCACGCCGACTGTCGCGCAGACGCAGGCTTCCCAGCCGCTGGCGCCTGCCGGCCCTGCCGCTGAACGGTCGGCAGACGAACCGTCGGCCGCGCCGCCCTCTATTGCAGCGAAGCTGATGAGCCACAAAAAGCCCATCGGGATCGCCGTAGGCCTCGTCGTGATTCTATTAATCGCAAACGCACTCTGGCAGTCGCGAGACAGCGCTCGGAAGAATACCAGTTCATCGTCAGCCACGCCCGGATCGACCGAGCCGGTCGCGCAGACTGCTGCCGCTGGCCGCAAACCCGAGCCGATTGCGCCCGGTGTGGTCGCGACATCGGAAGAGCTCTCGCAGCCCTGGGCCGCTAAGGAGTTCATCTTCCACAACGCACTCACAGGGACAAACGTCCCTGCGATGGTCGTGCACCTGCCTCAAGGTGGTTACTGGGGTTTTTCTCTGATCGAGCCGTACGGCACCTGCCAACTTGAATACGTCACTGACCTCCAGAAGCTGGCAAGCGCCTATAACTATCGCGCGGACCATCCTCTAGTCGCCGATCCGTGCAACAAGAGCCTGTTCGACCTGCTGCGTTACGGCGGTCCGATGGACGCTTCGGTTCGCGGCGACATCGTAAGGGGAGCCAGCGTGCGCCCGCCCATCGCCATCGAAATCCAGGAACGCGGCAATTCCATCCTCGCCACCCAAATCGAAGCTGAATAGTGACGCGTTTGATCTTTCTCGCTGCCTCAGAAAAAGCGGCGTCATCCTGAGCGAAGCGCCGAAGGTCCGCCGTGGCGGGAAGGACCCCTCTTTCGTTCACGTTTCGTCGGGCACCTCCTCCCCTAACGAAGGAACGCTCGCTGCGCCCGTCTTTGGCGTCACCAGCGCCGGGTATAACGCCTTCATGCTGCCTTCAGGTTCCCGGAGGATCATCTTCCAGCTTTGCCGCACCCACTCTGCTTTCAGCACGGAGATACAACATGACGAGACGATTGTTGAGCGCGTTAGCTCTGCTTGTGGGCATCCTGGCCATCCCAGGCGTTGGGTACACGCAAACGTTCCAGGTCCAGAAGTTCGACATTAAAGGAGATGGCGGCACGGATTACGTGACCGTCGAACCAGCCACAGGGCGCGTCTTCGTTTCTCGCAGCACGCACATGATGGTAGTCGAAGGCGCCACAGGCAAAGTCCTCGGCGACATTCCAGACACGCCCGGCGTGCACGGCGCGGGCATCGCAACCAAATCCGGCCACGGCTTCACGACCAACGGCGGCGACAACACGGTTACGATGTTCGATCTGAAAACTCTCGCCGTAATTAAGAAAATCACAGTTGGCCCAGGGCTCGACGGCATCATGTATGACGAGCCCGACAACATGATCATCCTCACCCGTCACAGCCGGCCAATCGGCACCGTCACCGGCCTCAATCCCGATACCGGCGAAATCCTCGGCACCGCGGAACTCGAAGACGCCGGTCCCGAAGGCGCCGCGGCGGACGGCAAAGGACGCGTTTTCGTAAATCTCGAAGGCAAAAACGAAATCCAGGTCGTCGATTTGAAGACGTGGAAAGCTACCGCGGTTTGGCCGCTCGAAGGCTGCGAAGGGCCGACCGGCATCGCGTATGATCCATCGTCGAACCGAATCTTCTCGGGCTGCAATAAAACTTCGGCTGTCGTGGATGCCGCATCGGGCAAAGTCGTCGCGACCATTCCCAATGGCACGCGCGTCGATGCGCTTGGTTGGGATCCTACCGAGAAGTTGATTTACATTCCCAACGGAGGCGAGGGCAACGTCACCGTAGCCCACGAAGATTCACCTGACAAGTACACCGTGGTCGCGACCGTGGACACCTTCGCGGGTGCCAAGACGATCAGCGTGGATTCGAAAACTCACACCGCGTATCTCTTCCAGCCCGAGCGCGGTCCGGCTCCGCCGCCACCACCAGACGCGCAACCTCCGGCTCCGGGACCGGGCGGACGAGGTCGTGGTCGCGGCCCGCAAGGCCCAATCATCGCCGCCTGGTTCATCGTCATGAAGCACTAACCAGCACATTCGCTTTTGAGCGATCGAACAGTGGGAGCTTGTCTGATTTCTAGGCAGGCTCCCGCGCAATTTCGGCTGCACATCGATTTGCAACCTCGATTCGCCACAGAAAATCCTCCAGCGCCATGGGTGCGGCGCAGCTTAATCCGGCGCGTAAGAGTCTGTGTCGCAATTCCGGCTTTCGGAAGGGCACGGCTTCAGCCGTGCCGTGAGTGGCGCAAAGCAGTGCGGCTTCAGCCGCTGAAGCCACGGTTTGCCAGTCGCGACACAGTCTCGTAAGCGGCGGTAACGCATCCTCGAGCTCAATCAGCGCCATAGGCGCGGCATAACTTAGCCCAACGCGTGAGCACCGTAGGTGCGGCATAGGCTTCTGCCGCAGGCTAAAGCTAGCTGCGTTCAGTTATTCATCCTCCCAAACGCAACGAACGCAGCCTCTGTGACCCTCCTCAATTCTTCGAGCACGTCCCGCTCGGGCACGGCCTTAAAATTGAAGCAAGTCTTCCCCTGCATTCTTTTCTTCAGTCCTGGCAAGATGGTCTTCGGCAGCGTCGGATGCATGTAAAGCGGCATGAGGTGGAAACTCACGTAGGCTTTGCCGCGTCGCAGCTTGCCAAATTCTAGCGGCTGCCCCTTGTGCTGAGGAAATGGAGACGGGTACTTGCTCACGAGAAGATATTCCTCCGGCGTGTCCGTCTTCACCGCAAGCCGGTCCGCATAGCCCGCCAGCACCGCCCTCAGCGCCTCGAATACAACGGCAAAGTCTTCCGCCATTGCCGGATTCTATCTCCCCGAAGCGCCGTTGCGCGAGATATGTGGCACAGCCACTCTTAGCTGTGAGCTTTTCGCAGCGTTTCATCGTTCTGGCCGCTCACGCTCGAACGTACCAAAATGCTGCAATCGAATGATCGAACCGTCGCGCCTGTCACAACACCGTCTGTCAGCAATCGATTATGCTGCAAGCCCTTGAGCGCGGGACCGAAATTTCCCCACAGAGACACATCAGCGCCGGAGGCGCGACATAACTTAGCCCAGCACGTAAGTGCTGGGAACAATCGCAAAAGCCGAAGAGCGCCGCAGGTGCGGCACAATCCTCCGGTCGATCGCGCTCTGGCTGAGTCCCGATGTCTCAGGACGCCTCTTTTACGCTTGACATGCGACATCTGTCGCGCTATATGTGACAGGTGTCGCACGCACATTCTCCGGAGGGAATCGAAATGCCCGGCAAGGCCCACGAACGCCTCACCCGCCGCGAACGCGAAATCATGAACGCTATCTTCGCACTCGGCAACCGCGCGTCCGCCGACGACATTCGCGCGCGTCTCATCAATCCGCCGGGAGACTCTGCCGTCCGCGTCATGCTCGCCCGCCTCGAAAAGAAGGGAATGCTGAAGCACGACCAGGACGGCGTTCGCTACATGTACTCGGCCACGATCTCGCCCGCCGCCGCTAAACGCACCGCCCTTCAGCAATACCTCCAGACCTTCTTCGGCGGCTCGCTGCGAAAAATGATGACCGCGCT
>DATEME010000219.1:0-7459 GCA_035275865.1 Candidatus Acidiferrales bacterium
GTGGGTGCCAGCATGGGTTCGGGCGACAACATCGGCAAAGACGGTGGCGATCCACTGGCCATTGGCGGAGGCGGCCACCCGCTCCCCTATCGTTTCCACGAAGTTCCAGTTGGGACTGGCATGGTTGATTTCTCTCTGATCGGTAGCGTCCTCAAAGAGATTAATTTCAACGGGCCCGCCGAATCCCAAAGCGATTGGCCCCTGGGCGGAGCGGAGAACGGAAGTGACAAAACGGGAATGCCCCGCCTCGAACTGCTAGGTCAGCTAAAACACAATCGCCTCATGATTGAACAAGCCTTTGCGTCCTCATGGAACCTTGACATCGCGCGGCCTCCGTTCCAACAACCCGGCGGTACAGCTGCAGCGAGCGCCAAGCGCGGCCCGGGACCGTATTGGCCCGAGTGATGCGGGTGAAAATCGCAGCGCTTTCGAAAATTTAGGCAAGGGAAACTATATCCGATGAAACTCACAAAGAGATTCATGCCGGCGATCGCGCCGATGGCGATAATGATTGCCGTTTCGCCGCAGTTGGTCTTCTCGGGTCAAGGCGACTGGACAACAGTCGGCGGCGATGTAGGCCAAACAAAATTTTCTCCTCTCAAGCAAATCACGACGGACAACGTATCAAAGCTAGTCAAAGCGTGGTCCTTCAACGGAGGCGGCCGCGAGATTACGCCCATTGTGATCGACGGAGTCATGTACTACCCGAGCGGCTCGAAAATCGTCGCGCTCGATGCCGAGACGGGTCAGCCAATCTGGCAAACGGACATGAGCACTTTGATCCCGAGTACGCCGGAGACCGCGACGAACGCAGCCCGCGCAGCGGGGTTAAGTGCCGGCCGAGGCTTTGGACCTCCGGCGGCCGAATCGTCCAAGTTTTTGCAGCTGGGCGGCAGCGCGAAATACGGCGTTTCGTATTGGGCCGGCGATGCGAACGAAGCGCCGCGCATCGTCGTCGCGACCACGGGCGGCTATCTCCTTCAGCTGGATGCAAAAACGGGCGCGCTTTATAGAAAATTCGGCAAGAACGGCGCGCTCGACCTCAGGCTCAACGCGATGGAGAAGTTCTCTTACAGCGACTACACGGTCGGCAGTCTTCCCACCCTTTACAAGGATCTCGCCATCGTTGCTCCCCGGACAGGAGAGCAGGGACGCTACGGACCGCCAGGCGATCCACGCGCCTTTGACCTCAACACAGGCGAAGAGGTGTGGCGCTTCCATACCGTGCCGCATCCGGGCGACGCGAATTTCGGTACGTGGGGAGCAGAAAGTTGGCAGGATCGCCGAGGCCCCGGAAGCTGGGTGCCGATGACTGTGGACTATGCGACCGGGACGATTTTCATGGCCACGGGAAATGCCACCGATCAGGACTACGGCGCAAGCCGCCCCGGCAACAATCTCTATGCTACGTGCATCGTTGCGATTGATGCGAACACCGGAAAGCTGAAATGGTATTTCCAGACGACGCACCACGACATATTCGACTGGGACCTGAATTCGCCTCCCGTGCTTGCCGATATCACAACGGCCGATGGGAAGAGGGTTCCCGCTGTCATTCAAAATACGAAACAAGGTCTACTCTTCGTCTTGGATCGCGCCACGGGAAAACCGCTTCTTCCAGTTGAAGAGACGCCCGTTCCCCAGAGTGACACACCGGGCGAAGTTTCATCCCCGACACAGCCATTCCCCCTAAAGCCGCCGCCGATTGCACGGCTGAGCCTGAGCCGCGACGAAGTTGCAAACCTATCGCCTGAGAGCCATCAGTTCTGCCTAAATATTTACGACAAAGTGCTGCAGGCAGGTCCATACACGCCCTATTCGATGGTACCGGCGCTGGTGTTTCCCAGCTCGACTGGCGGAGGCACGTTTGCCGGCGCAACGTACGATCCGAATCTGAACTACATCTTCGTGAACGACAAAGACCTCGGAACAATCGCTGTGCTGACACCTCAACTCTCCTCAAACAAATTTCAATCTCTCGCCAAATCGAAGATTCCGTTTGTCGATCAAGACGGCTATCCCTGCTCCGCGCCGCCGTGGGGCGAACTCATGGCCATCGACGCCACAACCGGCGATATCGTCTGGCGCGAACCTCTCGGCGAATTGAAGGAGCTGACCGCAAAGGGCATTCCAATAACGGGCACCAACAACTCCGGCGGATCCGTCGCCACTGCAGGCGGAGTGCTCTTCATCGGTGCCTCGCAAGATAAGATGTTCCGCGCATTCGAGTCGAAAACCGGCAAGCAACTCTGGTCCGCCGAACTCGCTTCCGACGCGCAAGCGACGCCGCTGACGTATCTCGGGAAGAACGGAAAGCAGTACGTAGCGATTGTCAGCGGCACCGGAGCGGTTACATTCACGCTGCCGTAAACACCTACGTATCTCTTTAGAGTATTTCTAAGATGGAGGCGCGGGAGTCGGCCGATTGGGACTTGTTGATCGGATTCAACTTATTGAAAACATTGGAAGCACGACACTCACGAAACTCACAAAACAATAAACGACATGTACAGTCGGCGGGGAGAAATTCGGTTGGCACAGGACTTGGACTATAGCCAGGCAAGGTAAGTCTGCATCCCATCCGCAGAGCGCGTCCGCCCGGCGACGCCAATCCCATTGTAAATAGACTGCCGGCTCCGGAAGCTCTACCTGATCTTTCCGCCGCCCAACTCCAGGGTCGCGCTCAATGGCAAATCGCGCGATGAGTCACCCGCATAGATGCGGTAATCGCCGGGCACGAGCTCCCACGCGTCTTTGTCAGCGTCGAAAATCGAAAGAAACTGCGGATCGATTGAGAGCGTGACGAGCTTGGTTTCACCCGGCGCCAATTCGATTTTTTGCCAAGCCACCAATCGCTTAAATGGCTCGCCAGCGCTTACCGGCAACACTGCGTATATCTGCGCCACTTCCTCGCCGTCTCGTTTCCCTCTGTTGGTCACGTCGAAGCTAACAGAAGGCATTTCTCCGAGTGTCACCTTCAGCTTCGAATGGCCATAGGTGGTGTACGAAAGCCCGAACCCGAAAGGAAACAACGGCCGCTTGTTCTCAGATTCGTACCACTTGTAACCAACGCGAAGCCCCTCCGAGTAGTCGATGTCAAACGGCGGAAAAGGGGGGCGTCCGCCTCCGCCGCGGGCGGGACCGACTGTCGCGGCAACGGGCGCGCTGCCTTGCGGAGGCGTAGGAGCAGGCGGATCAGCCAGAAAATCCGCTCCGAAAACGTGCGGATATGGCAAATCCGCCTCATTCGCGGGAAACGTCACTGGTAGTTTGCCCGACGGGTTCACGTCACCGAAAAGAACGCGCGCAATCGCTTCGCCGCCACGTATTCCCGGATACCATGCTTCGAGTGCGGAACTAACGTTTGCGATCCAGGGCATCAACACGGGGCCGCCGGTTTCGAGCACCACAATCAAGTGCCGATTCGCAGCCGCAACCTTACTCACCAATTCATCCTGATTGTCCGGCAACGAGAGGCTCCGCACGTCTGCGCCCTCTCGGGTCGGCTGATTTACAAACACAATGGCTACATCCGACTGCGCAGCCAATTCTGCCGCCGCTATCGGATCCGTACCGGGATTGTATTTCACTGCGGTATTCGGCACTTCGGCACGAATCGCGTTAAGCGGTGAAGAAGGTTGATACGCCGGACGCGGCGGAAACGGACCCCGCAACGAAGCTCCTGGCGGAGGCACGAATGGTACCGCATTACCGCCAGCGGGACTTACTTGATCCGATCCGCCTCCGGAGAGCACACCAACATCCGCATGTGAACCGATCACAGCAATCGATTTGATTCGCCACTTGTTCAGCGGCAGTTGCCCTCCCGCATTCTTCAAAAGCACGATCCCGCGCTCTTCAATCTTTTGCGCCACTTCGGCATCAGCAAACGGATTCACCGGCACTGCCGTCCATCGATTGTCGAAAACGCCGAGAGCGATCTCCGTCCGTAGGATGCGATGGACCATGTCGTCTATCCGCGCGATCGGCACGGCATTTTCCTCGACCGCAGTTTTAAGTGCGTCCCCGAAATACGCGCCGCCCGGCATTTCCTGGTCGAGGCCCGCGAGCGCGGAGTTCACAGTACTGTGCGTCGCTCCCCAATCGGACATGACCCATCCCGTGAATCCCCACGATTTTTTCAGCACCTGATCGATCCCATAATCGTTCTCGCAGGTGTAAACGCCATTCAGTTTGCTGTAAGCGCACATTACGGTGCCGACGCCGGACTGCTTAATCGCGATTTGAAACGCCAGCATATCCGTCTCTCCCAGCGCGCGTTTATCGATCACTACGTTGCCTACGAAGCGCCCCGTTTCCTGATCGTTTGCCACATAACGATTAATATTCCCAATTACCTGCTGGTCCTGCGTGCCTTTCAGCTCCTGTCCAAGCATGTTTCCAATCAGAATGGGATCTTCGCCCAGGCATTCGAAGTTGCGTCCATTTCTCGGTTCGCGAATCAGGTTCGCAGTGCCCCCAAGCGACACATTGAATCCGAGTTCATGAACCTCTTTCCCCAGGAGCGCGCCGTATTCATATGCGGACTTCACATCCCAGCTGGCCGCATTCGCCAGCGCCGAAGGCAGCGCCGTCGCATAACGGCCATGCAAGCCGCTGTTCGCAACACCAGATCGGCCATCAGTCATTTCGAGTGCGGGAATGCCAAGCCGGCGAACACCGGGGACGTATCCCGCGCCGCCCAGTGACTCAAGCGATTGATTTACTCCGTGTACGAGACCGATCTTCTCATCCAGAGTCATCTGGGCGATCAGCAGGTCCGCCCGCTGATCCGGCGAAAGGTTCTTGTCCATCCATGGAAACACCTGTGGAGACTCGTCCTGTCCAGACACACTCGCGAGACCGCTCGCCACAATGACGGCCACGAAAGCCAGATACGCCGCTAACCGCACCCACAGTCTCCGATCAGACAGGATCATTTCTGACTTCTCTCGAATTATTCCACCGCACTCGTCGGCGTAATTCGACCAACTTATACCACACGTAACGTGTATTCCCCATTTCTGCGCGAGCAAAGAGTTTTCGCGGCAAAAAAGTCTCCAGCGTTTCCTCTATTTTCCGATGAGGTTCCTAAGAACATTTTCTGGCCCTCGATTGGAGTCCATGTGGGGATTAGATTGGAAAATAGGGATGGTAACCCTTACTCCGTGGAGTTCGGTCGCTCACGTGAATTTGGCAGGTGACGGAAGAGCGCCAGGGTTGCGTAATGGTTGTCCGCAAGTTTGTGCACAACGGAAGCACAAGCTATTTCTTGTTCGGAAACGGGCGTGGCATGCCGGGTTTCCAAGACGGGATGGCGGCGCCGTCTCGATTCGGCATTTTTACCTGTGGCAACGTAGTTTGATCGAGCACTTCATCCTCCTGAATCACGCCGTTCTTGTAGAGTAGGAACGCTGTGAGCGCGTACACCTCGTCCGGCTTGAGTGAGCCTTCCTGCCCAAATGGCATCGCGCGATTAATGAAATCCCACATGACCGTCGCGTACGGCGCATGCAACGCCATCACATTGCCCGGCCCAATGCACGGTGAAAGGCATAGCGACGAACTCTTGAAACCCGCTGGCGGCTTAACCAACATCGGAGCCAACCCGTCATAACCATTTTCTCCATGGCACGCCACGCATTTCTGCGTGAAAATCGCCACGCCTTCCTTCGCGGTCCCTTTTCCCGGCGGAAGATTGCTGCCGTCCGGATTGATCGCAATATCCTCCGCGCGAATCTCTTGCGGCGTCGGAGTCTTTCCCACGCCATATGTCGGCGATTGCGCTCGCGCAGCACCCCAACAGAACAAGCAGAAAATCAGTGCCGCAAGCGCAACACTAAATCGCATTGTGCACGCTCCCATCGCTCGCCACTCGCCAGGGCTGGATTGTGTTGTCTGATCCCTGCACGCCGTGCGTTTTGTAATAATCAGGGGGCACTTTGAAAAACGCGGCCAGTTCCGCTCGCGACGGTTGCACCTGTCCAAGTTCATCCGTGCAACGAGACTGCAACACGCAATCCCGCCCATCCCATTTCCAATCCATTCCAAATCGCGTGTGCGCCTTCGGATGCACCATCCCACGAATCTCTGCGTCTTTCCACGTCTGCCCACCGTCCGTCGAAACTTCCACGCGCCTTACCATACCTCCGCCTGACCACGCCAGGCCCGTCAGTTGATAAACTCCCGGCCCCGGCAGCTTCTGCCCTCCCGACGGAAACGTGATCACCGACTTGGGCCCCCACTGAAACGTCAACGCCGCCACTTCTTCGTCCTTCGAGATATGTCCGTAGTCGTTGTACGTCATGTAATAGCGATCGACGACCTTGATCCGCCGCAGCCACTTCGTGTTGTACATGCCTTCGAATCCAGGCACGACCAATCGCAACGGAAAACCTTGTTGCGGACGTATCGCCTCGCCGTTTTGCCCATACGCGACGATGCAGTCGTCCATCGCTTTTGCCAAGCGAATGCTCCCCGCGCCCTTCACTTCCTCCGCACCTTCCGACACTACCCACGACGCGGCCTTCTGTACGCCACATTCTTTCAGCAGAGTCGAAAGGAGCACGCCCGTCCATTCGCTGCAACTCGTCAGCCCGTGCGTTTCCTGCACCGTTTTGTCTTCTGCCTTCGAATGGTTTCCCAAGCACTCGATGAAATGAACGCGCGATACTGAAGGAAACCGCCTCAGATCGTCCATCGTGAACTCCAGCGGCCGGTCCACCATGCCGTGGATCAGGAGCCGGTGCTGCTTGGGATCGATACTCGGCACGATCGAGCCGCGATGCGTCCCGATAAAGTGAAGCGACGACGGCGTGATAATTCCCACCTGGTCTTGCAGCGGCGTCAGCACGTGGAACGTCAGCCCAAATTCGTCCGGCGAAGGCCTCTCATCCACGGGGATACGAATCGATGTCACGTACTCGGACCGTTCGCCATACGCGATCAAGTCCTTCAGCGATTTCGTTTCGGACGCCGCTGCTTGCGAGCCTTGCGCCGCAGTATGCGCGGCGCCCAACGCCGCCACTGCGCCTGTCGCTAGAAATTTCCTCCGGCTCGCCTTTTTTGAATCATTCGGCTGTTTCGACGTAGGGCCTTTCTTCAAATCCATGAGGCATCTCCTTTACACGCTTTTCCTTCTCGCCGAGGCATCCTTCGTAGACGTCCGTCTCTGCCCTTCCCCCGCGAAATTACGCCCGTTCGCGGCATCAATCAAGCTCGCGTTGGCGAGTCTCGCTGGTTCGCGGGGAGCGGCAAGGGGCTGCATCTCCAGTCTTCGAATCCCAAATCACCGTAGTCGGTGATCCACCGTCCAATCCAAGAGTCATCGTTGATCGAGGCGAAATGCACTCGACTGGCGTGAGCCTTTCCTAGGACTGTTCCGCAGCGTGAAAAGGCCAACAGCGACGAAGCCACGATGTAATTTATACGCGAGCGTGAAAGCACCCTCCGATTGCAG
>DATEME010000220.1:0-1312 GCA_035275865.1 Candidatus Acidiferrales bacterium
TGCCGCCTTCGCAGGCGACCGCGCACGGCTCGGGGTCGATGTGGATCGCTACTCCTTCATCGTAGTGGACTTGCACCACTTACTCCTTGCCGGTCTCCCGGCGCACTTCGAATCTCACATGCCCAGCCAGCCAGTCCGGTCTCTGCGGGCTATGTCCGGGTTGCAAAAATACGTCCGACATTGCCGAGAGTTAGCGAGATGTCCACGTAGTCTCTGACGCGTAATTTTTTGGATTTTCCGGCGCAACCGGGCAATTTCGCTCGCCAGTCTCTGGTCGCGAATTTTCAATATCGAAGCGGCGCGCCAACTCGGGGCGAATACCTCGACATCCTGAAGCGCTCTGTCGGGCGGCTGAGTGAACACGATCACGCGGGTTGACCGTACGAGAGTTGGGCGTTGACGTCACGTGGCTGCTATGGAAGCCTCCGCTCATGTCCAACAAACGGACATCCAGACGACAATTTCTACATCGGGCCGGCATCGCGGCCGGTCTTGCGGCTGCCCCGCTTGCGCGCCGCGGCTTCGCGCAGGCGAAACGCCAAGTGACCATGCGGCTCGACTGGCTCTTCCAAGGGCCAAATGCAGGTTTCCTGATCGCGCAGGACAAAGGCTTCTACGAGCAAGCTGGTCTCAACGTCGAAATTGGTCCGGGCAAAGGATCTGGGAGTACTGCTCAGCTCGTCGCCAGCAAGGCGACGCAGTTCGGCTTCGCGGACGGTTTTGTCGTCGGCAACAGCGTATCGAAGGCGATGAGCATCAAGATGGTCGCCGGAATCTTCCGGCGCAACCCGACCGCGGTCGTGGTGCTGGATGACTCCGACATCAAGACCCCAAAGGATCTAGAGGGCAAGACCATTGCCGGCCCAACTGGGGGAACCCAGTTTGTGCAGTGGCCCGCCTTTGTGAAGGGCTGCGGCCTGGACGGGAGCAAGATTCGGTTCACCAATATCGATCCCGCCGGCAGCCCTCCGGCTCTGATCACCGGCCAGGTCGCCGCGATCGCCGGCTATGCCCAGGGCTTGGTGCCGAGCGTCGAGATTCGCGGCAACAAGAAGGCTCGGGTCCTCTGGTATGCCGATTGCGGCGTCACCGCGGTGAGCAACGGCATCATCGTTCATACCGATCTCATCAAGGACGATCCCGAGATCATCCGGTCCTTTGTCGCCGCGAGCCTCAGAGGCTTTCTTTACGGGCGTGCGCATCCCGACGAACTCGCTATCATCGTCAAGAAATTCTCCGAAGCGACGGTGCCGGCGATCTCGCGACGGGAGGCGGAGCTGTCGTTCACGACCTGGGTCACGCCCAACACCGC
>DATEME010000221.1:0-1504 GCA_035275865.1 Candidatus Acidiferrales bacterium
CAGCAATGCGTGCAAGTTCACCAACGGGGGCGAGGTCAAGCTTGTGGCACGCAAAGTGAGCAATGGCAGCAACGTCGTCGAGTTCGCCGTCGCCGACACCGGCATCGGCATGACGCCTGAGCAGCAGGCAAAGCTGTTCGAAGAGTTCACCCAAGCCGATGCCACGACTGCGCAGAAGTTCGGCGGCACGGGACTCGGCCTTGCCCTCTCGCGCAAGCTCGCGCGCATGATGGGTGGCGACGTGACCGTGACGAGCGAGCCGGGCAAAGGCTCGGTGTTCACGGTGCGGCTGCCGGGCGGCACCGAACCCTGACCTCGGCTCGACGTGCCGGCGAAGCTGGTCCGTCAACGAGGTGATCGAATAGACATCTCTTTTGCTGCGATGCGTTAGGTCGCGATTGGCACCACGCAGACCTGCCGGAGCGTGAATCGAATGTCCGCTTTCGAGGGGTGAGTTCAACGAATCGACGCAACACCTTCTAATCTTGGCAGATGAGGAGGTATGCGAATGGAGGGGCATGCACGGACATGGTTCACGCCGAAACAGAAGGCTGAGCTGTGGGAGCGCTGGAAGAGCGGTCAATGTGTGGCGGACATCGCGAGAGCGCTTGAGAGGAGGAACAAGAGCGGCGTCTATCGGGTCTTGGCTGGCAATGGAGGGATTGCTCCAGCGCCACGCCGGAGGGCTTTGGTAGCGCTGCGGCTTGAGGAGCGCGAAGAGATTTCGCGGGGCATTGCCGCCGGTCGGTCGATACGGCGGATCGCACAGGGCCTCGAACGATCGCCCTCAACTGTCAGCCGAGAGATCAGGCGTAACGGCGGCTGCAGCGCCTACCGCGCCAGCGAGGCTGATAAGCGCGCCTGGCGGCGGGCATTGCGCCCAAAGCCTTGTCGCCTGGCGCGCCATGCCGAGCTACGATGGCGCGTCGCGCAGAAGCTCGTGCTCCAGTGGTCGCCGGAGCAGATCTCTGGCTGGCTGAAGCGGCAATTCCCTGCCGACCCAGGCATGCAAGTATCTCACGAAACGATCTATCGGAGTCTCTTTATCCAGACCCGCGGCGTGCTGAAGAAGGCGCTGATGGCGCACCTGCGTACAACGCGGCAGATGCGCCAAGCCAAAGGCGGCACCACCAAGAGCGGACTGGGACAGATTGTCGATGCGGCTTCCATCCGCGAGCGGCCGGCCGAGGCCGACGATCGCGCCATGCCAGGCCACTGGGAAGGAGACCTTCTCTGCGGAGCAAACAACACCCATATCGCGACGCTGGTCGAGCGCCATACGCGCTTTGTGATGCTTCTCAAAGTCCCGAGCAAGGACACGGCGACCGTAGTAGCCGCGCTCGGTAAACACGTGCGCAAACTGCCCCAAGAGCTGCGCCGCTCCTTGACCTGGGATCGAGGCAAGGAGATGGCTGACCACAAGAACTTCACCGTCGCCACCAACGTGCAGGTCTATTTCTGCGATCCACGCAGTCCTTGGCAGCGCGGCAGCAACGAGAACACC
>DATEME010000222.1:0-7976 GCA_035275865.1 Candidatus Acidiferrales bacterium
GCGCCAGGCCTCGGTATTTTCAACGACAACTTTGCGGTACGCGGCGGCTTGTTCAAGCCGGCGCACGAAAAACTCCCGATCCACCGGAACGTCCTCTCGCGTGAGCAGCCTTAGTGCAATCTGCGATTTGTCGCTGTAGAAGGCCCGCCCCTGAAAGCGCCCGCGCTCATCGACGAGCCTCACCACCGATCCCGGCTCCCCGTCACTGGTGCGCACATCGCTGCGATAGATCCAGAGGTGACCCGCGCGGATGCGTTCAACGCCCCGCGGACTGATCACGGCTTTTCCGTCGTCGCCCGTTTTCGCCATGGATTGTGCTGTTGCCATAAATTCTGCGTCTTGCGCCGAAGCGAGTTGTTCTAGCTCGGGTATTCAGGGTCTTTTACGGAAGGCCCCGGTTTTTTCGCCGTTCGGCAAATACGGCGAACATGATCCGCTACAATGGGGCCGCAGTCTGTCAATGGTATGCGCAAAACGCCATGAAAGTAAGCGATTTCGATTACCATCTGCCGCCCGAACGCATTGCGCAAAAGCCGCTGCCCGCGCGCGACGCCTCGCGCCTGTTACTCCTCGATCGCAAGACCGGCGCATTCGAAGATCGCCTCTTCCGTGAATTTCCGGAGCTCCTCCGTGGCAATGAACTGATTGTCCTCAACAACGCACGTGTCCTGCCCGCCCGCCTTTTCGGCCATCGCGAAGGCATTCACGCCGAGCACCATAGCCCGGAGAACAAGGAATTCCTGAGCGCCCAGATCGAAGTCTTGCTCGTCCGTCCGCTCGGAGACGACACATGGGAATGCCTCGTCCGTCCGGGTCGGAAGGTGCCCGCCGGCGAACGGATCATGTTCGGCAATGGCGAACTCGTCGCAAAAGTCGAGGGACGCGGCGATTACGGCTTGCGCGTCCTCGGCTTCTCCGCCAAAGGCAATTTCCGCGAAATTGTCGAGCGTCTTGGTCACGTTCCGCTGCCGCCTTATATCAAACGCGCCGACGACCCCTCTGATCGCGAACGCTATCAAACCGTTTTCGCCCGGCAGGGAACCGCCGTCGCCGCGCCAACCGCCGGTTTGCACTTTACGCCCGCGATTCTCGAACGCCTCCGCGCTCGCGGTATTGAAATCGTGGAGATCACGTTGGACGTCGGTCTCGGCACTTTCGAGCCTGTGCGCACAGAGCAAATCGAGCAACACAAGATCCACTGCGAAACTTACGAGATTTCCGAACCTGCCGCAGAAGCTATTGCGTCAGCAAAAAAGAACTCGCGCCCGGTCCTGGCCGTCGGCACAACCGTAGTTCGCGCCCTCGAAGACGCCGCCGAAAAAAGTGCTGCCCGGGACGCAAATGGTCCTCTCATCGCACCCGGCAAGGCCGAGGCCGAAATCTTTTTGCTCCCGGGCAAGCCATTTCGCGTGGTCGATCAGCTCCTCACGAACTTCCATTTGCCCCAATCCACTTTGCTGGCTCTGGTCTGCGCATTCGCCGGCCGCCAAAACGTTCTAGCGGCATATCGTCATGCCCTAGACGCCGAATATCGTTTCTACAGCTACGGCGACTGCATGCTCCTCCGCTAGCTCGAGCCTTTTATGTGGTAGCGCCGCCATCCCTGGCGGCTCATTGCCCAAGTTAAATTCGCCGGTCCGGCTTACGCAAAACGCCCGATCTCTCGTGCAAGAAATTTCGCGTTCGACTATCATAAATTTCGCGCCCGCCAAGTGCGGCAACTGCATGCGATATCTAATCCTTAGCGACATTCACGCGAACATTACTGCGCTCGACACCGTTTTTGCGGCTGCCGAAAGAAGGTGGGACAAAGCGCTTTGCCTGGGTGACATTGTCGGCTACGGCCCCGATCCGAACGAGGCGATCGACCGGATTCGCGCCCTCGAGTGCGTTACGATTCGAGGCAATCATGACAAGGCGATTGCCGGCATAACAGAGGCCGAGGAATTCAATCCCATTGCGCGCGCAGCGATGCTTTGGTCGCGCCAACAGCTAACGGACAAAAATCTGGAATTTCTAAGGAACCTGCCCCATGGCCCGGTCTTCGTTGACGGCTTTTGCCTCGTCCACGGCTCGATTCGCGACGAAGACGAGTACATCTTCGTGCCGCCGCAAGCATTGGAAGAGATGCAATTCGCCACTACGCCGCTCACCTTTTTTGGCCACACGCACCGCCAAGGTGGATTCATGCGGCAGGGCAACGGCTTCGGCATAATCAATTTCGACCCGACGCACAAAAACCTGATCTGGAGCCTGCAAATCGAACAAGGGGCAACGTATTTTCTTAATCCCGGCTCGATTGGGCAGCCGCGCGACGGCGATCCTCGCGCAGCCTACGCTATCTTGGACACGGATGAGCACAGAGTTGAATACTGGCGCGTTTCTTACGATATTGTGGCCGTGCAGCACCGCATGGTCGATGCGCTGCTTCCAGAGCCGCTGATCATGCGCCTCGCCGTCGGCCGTTGAATTTCTCTGCGTTCCCTCTGCGCTCTCGAAACGCAGCGACCTCCTCCAGACACGCGTTTTGGTTTTCGCCCTTTCAAAGAGGCAGATGAACGAATAAAAAGGAACTGCTAGAATTCCCTCAGGCGCGATCTGGTGTCTAACAGAGTGCGCGAACGAATATGATCGACTCGCAAAACGCACGCGAAGCTCGCAAACAATTTCCACTGGCGGTCCTTGGCGGAGTCGTGATCGTCGCCATCGTCGCGGCCATCCTGATTTTTGCGAGCAAATCTTCGCACGTCGCCGCCCCATCACAGACCAAGCCCATGGCTTTCGGCCCGCCGGAACAGGCGTACGCGCCAAACATTCACTACAGCGATATCCATCTAGCCAAATCGGAGAATTTTCTAAATCAGCAGTTCATGTACATCAACGGTACGGTCGCAAACACGGGCAACCAAGCCGTCAAGCAACTCGCGATGACCATCGATTTTTACGACGACACCGATAATAAGCATCTCACCATGCACGACACCGAAACCGCGATTGGGCCCAATGATCCGCCTCTCCCGCCTCACGAGCAGCGAAAGTTTTCCGTGACGATCGACGGCTATCCCCAAAATTGGAATCAGCAGATGCCGATCTTCCACACCTCCGGCCTTGTCTTGCAGTAATTTTGCAGTAAGATGTCGTTCCGTGCGGCTGACGTGAAGCGTCCTGAAACGCGCCAAGCAGCCGCTACTGTCCACTAAACGCAACCGGATTCTGTCTATGAACGAAAGCGCCGACTGGGCCTCCCTGCATCAAGCCATTGCGGAATTAGCCTCTGCAGGTAACGCTGAAATTCATGAATCGGGCGAATGGCTCGCCGAACTTGCCGCATTCCGCTGGGAAATCCGCTACGAAGGCAGGAATCCTCTGCTGCATCTCTGGTCGGACGAGCGGAACCTCACTCGCCGTGTGCTCGACATAAAAGAGCAGTCGCCTTTCCGCATCGTGCTCGAAGTGCAGCGTTTCGGTCGTTCCAAACCCTCCCGTCTCGAACTGATCCGCCCGGACACGCTGCGAATGCCCGTGCGCGTCGCACGCGAAAAGTTCCGGCTCGCGCTCCGCCGCATTCTCGAAAAGAATTTCCCAGACGCGCGGCTCGAATCCCTTACGGCCGCTGCGAACTTGAAGGACTCCTTCTCCGACGTCTATGTGCGCGGCAGCCTTTTGGAAAACAAGAGTTCGTGGGCAGTTTTCGCCGTCCGCCCGGGCGAGAGCTCGGCCACGATCAAAAACTCACTGGCTTACGGCATCCTCTGGCTCGACTGGTTGCGTGGCCATTCGACGCGTCATGCCGTCGAAGGCCTGCGTCTGATCGTTCCCGAAGACTCGAGCGCGCTGATCAGCGAACGCGTCCTCGGCCTTTGCGCCTCGGCGCCCACCGAAATCTACGAGTTCATCGAACGCGAAGGTCGTCTCCGTCGTGTCGAACCTGCCGAAGGTAACCTTGAAAGCTGGCTCATTCCTCGCAGCGAGAGGGAATCGTTGCTCAATCAGGCGCTCGCGGCAGCGGCCGGAATCCATGCGCTCGCGCCGCATCTCTCTCCTGCCGGCGATGACATCACCGCACGCATCGTACCTGGCGGTTTGGAAGCGGCGCTCGCATTTCGCGGCCTCGAATTCGCACGCTATTCACGCGATGGCTTTTTCTTCGGCTTAAACGATCGCCGCGTTCGCATGCACGAGGGCAATCAAAAGGCGCTCGACGATCTCATTGTCAAACTCGACTTCCACCGCAACTTGCTCGCCGGGGATCAAAATCATCCGCTCTATCGCGCCGCCCCCGAACGCTGGATCGAAACGCTCGTTCTTTCGAATCCGATGAAGCTCGATCCGCAACTCGACCCGCACCACCTGTATTCGCAAGTCCCTGCGCTCGGGCAGGATCGCGGCGTCATCGATCTCCTGGGCGCGACGCGCCGCGGCCGCCTCGTCGTGATGGAATTGAAGGCGTCGGAGGACGTCCAGCTCCCCATCCAGGCGCTCGATTATTGGCTCCGCATCCGCCGCCACCAAGTCACGGGCGACCTCCAGCGCTGCGGATATTTCCCCGGCGTCGAACTCAGCCCCGAACCGCCGCTCGTCTGGCTGATCGCGCCCGGGCTCCGCTTTCATTCGGCCTGTGAAATTTTGCCGAAATATCTACTGCCGGAAATTCATATAACCCGCATCGGCCTCGCCGAAGCCTGGCGCCAAGGAATACGCGTGGTTTACCGGCAAGGTTAGGTTCTCTCTGCCGCCGCCGAATGGCCGCTGCTCATGGTCGCCATTTGAGAATCCCGCTTGACAGCTGGAAGGGCTAGGCGTAAAAGCAAGTACATAATCGTGTATAGGGCGTGTGCTACACAATTTCGTAAGTTTGACCTTCTGTAAAGCGGACTTAATTGAGTGTTCTCTTTTTATAAGGGAAGTGCTGCCCACCTGCCATCTTTAGTCGAAGTCTAAGGGGGCAACATGAATCAAGCCGTTAGATGGTCAGGGAGATGCCGATCTGTTTGTAGTCTCTTGGTTTGCTTTGCGGTATTTTTGATCTTCGGTCCCGCATTGTGGTCGCAAGAAACGACCGGTGATATAGATGCGTACGTAAAGGACGCGTCCGGAGCCGTTGTGCCAACGGCAGACGTGGAGCTTTCAGGACCCGCATTGCTGGCGCCAAAAAAGGCTGTGACCGACGCCGCGGGTTACGTTCACTTTGCCGAATTGCCTCCGGGCCAATACGAACTCACCGTTACCGCGAGTGGGTTTCGCATCTACAAGGTCGGCGGAATCATGCTGCAGGTCGGCAAACACCCCACTTTTGACGTTGCGCTCGAACTCGGCACCGTCACGCAAACGATCGAGGTCAGCGCCCAAGCTTCCCAGGTTGACGTCACGACGAGCAACGTGGCCGTCGATGTGACTCAGCAGGAAATCGATACACTACCGAAGGGACGCTCGTTTCAATCGCTGATCCCGTTGGCGCCCGGTGCGCGGCAAGAGCCGCTGCAAAGCTCGCGCGTCGATCGGGGACGCCAAAACGGTTTCCAAATCGATGGAGCGAGCGACAGCGAAAACACCTACCTGGTCGAAGGCCTCGACACCAGCAACATTCAAAACGGCGGAATCAAAGACAATGTGATTTTTGACTTCGTCGATCAAGTACAGGTTAAGACGAGTGGAACTGCCGCGGAATACGGCGGCGCAATGGGTGGCGTCGTCAACGTCGTTCAAAAGCGCGGCAGCAATGAGTGGCACGGCGCACTCGTGGCGTACTATCACACCAGCGCATTGGACGCGAACGATCAATGCGCGACGACACCCCAGCCGATCGTGTCAGAGTCGGTCGTTCCGAGCGGCCAGCAGATAAGGTGCGGGCAGAGATACGATCCAGGCACGAGCGTGAACACCGCCGCGCGTTTGGACCAGGTGACTCAGTACTACATTCAAAAGAAGGACAACTACAAGACAGTGGAAGCCGGCTATAGCGTCGGTGGGCCCATTTTCAGAAACAAACTGTGGCTCTTTTCGAGCTATATTCCGACGGTTGACCGCACTTCGCGCACCGTGAATTTCACGTTCGCCACCAACCAAGGACCTCACAGCTACACTCGTAGCTACACCGTGCACAATATGTTCAATAGGCTCGACTTCCAGCCGTTCAGCAGTCTGCGGCTATTCGCTGGCTGGCAATACGGATACAATCGCATCGCTGGACAGCTGCCCACTATACCTGACTCTGTAACGGGACAGGTAAACCCAACCGCCTCGACGGATCCGACTCAATACCGGCCGGACACCGGCTCAACCAACCCGAGCAACTTGTTTATTTTTGGCGGCGATTGGACGGCGAACTCCCATACTGTGGTCGCCCTGCGCTACGGCGATTTTTATTACAATTCCGAAGATCGCGGAAAACCAATCGGCATCCGCGATGTCTATCAAACTTCGCTCACGACTGGTGTGACTACGTCGCCATTGAACGGAGCAGTTTTGGTGCCCTCTGGGTCCGGTCAGGCGTCCCTTGCACATGCCGCCGGCTTTCAGAATATGACGTCCAACCTCCAGACCCTCCACGACCAATTCTCACGAAAGGAATTCTCGGGCGACGTCGACTATTTCGTGAGCAAGTGGGGAACTCACAACCTGAAGTTCGGCTACGGCTTTCAACATCTCTACAACAACGTGTTTCAAGGAATCGCCACGGCTCTGATCAATGTCTTCGATGGGAATTCGTATACGCCATCCACAAACACTGGCAAAGCCAACTGCGCTGCGATTGAAGCACAGAACAACACGACCTACGGAACGCCCTTGAATCCACCGGTTTGTGCTGGCTTCGCAGGCTACTTCACCATCATGGACGGAATTACTACCGTCGGGATAGCGTCAAGTTATAACCACGCCATCTACGGACAGGATTCCTGGTCCTTGGGCAACGGTCTGACGATCAATTACGGCGTTCGTTTCGATAAGGAATACCTGCCGCCTTACAGCCCAGGAAATCCTTCGATCAATTTCGACTTCACCCAGAAAGTGGCGCCTCGTATTGGCGGGGCGTACGATCTCTTGCACAACGGCAAGTTCAAAATCTTTGCGAATTACGGGAAGTTCTTCGACATCATGAAGTACTCACTGCCTCGCGGTTCTTTCGGCGGTGAGTATTGGCATGATTGCGTTTACGCTATGGACTCGGTCGACTACACGGCGATCACCCCGACAAGTCCTGGTGGGCACGCTTGCGGACCCTCATCGAATCCCGCCGCCGGCGTTACCGTCGGCCGGTTCATCGAAAATATCAATTGGCGCGCCCCGGCCGGCGATCCCGCAGATCCAGGGGTGGATCCCAATATCAACCCGATGTCCCAGCACGAGTTTCTAGTCGGAACGGATTGGTCAATCAAACCGAGTCTCGGACTGGAAGTTCGCTATGCTCGGAAGCGGTTGGACAACGCGATCGACGACCAGTCGATCGACGACTCGACCTATTACATCGGTAATCCAGGTCCGAACACTTACTCCAACCTTCTGCATCGCGCCTTGCCTGCCGCTGGATTCAGTGCGCCGCTCTGCCCGAGTTGCCCGAACGCTCCGCGGGCCACGAGGAAATACGACGGGCTTGAAACGCGCCTCACTTACCACGGCGCACGGTTGTTCGGCCAGTTGACCTACACGTTCAGCCGCCTGTACGGAAATTATTCCGGGCTGACGGATACCGATATCACGGACGGAAACGGCGGCCGCCACAACGCAAACAACAATCGCTCGTTCGACCTTCCGGAAATGCAGTACACCACCTCCGGCAAAGTCGTTGACGGGCCGTTGGGTACAGACCGCCCGAGCGTTGTATCCGGTGCGGGTTCTTATGAGCTGCATTGGCACGGGATGGTCACGACGCTCGGTTTCATTCAGACGATCGCCGAGGGTTCACCGCGTTCCACGTGCCTTCCGGTGATCGACAGTACATCGTCCTGTCAGTTCTGGGATCAGCGCGGCCAGTGGGC
>DATEME010000223.1:0-1665 GCA_035275865.1 Candidatus Acidiferrales bacterium
GCGCGGCTCGACGCGAATGATTCCCATCATGCCGCCGTCTTCGTGTTCCAAGAGATGGCAATGATAGATGAATGTGCCGACCGTGTTTGGGTCGCGGAAGTCCATGCGCAAGCGGACGCTGGGATATGTTGGGCTCTTTCCATCCCAGAATGGAACGTTGATCGTATCGCGCAAAAACGGCTCGCTGACCGGAACGCCGAAGAATTCTTCGAGAACGAAATGGAGTTGATGAATGTGGAAGGCGTGCAATTCCTGAGTGCGGTTTTCGATGATCCAGTCTTCCACATCGCCCTGATGGGCAACGATGTTCGGCGTGAGATCGTTTGGATCGAACGGCTTGGGTGTCTGGCCGTCGACGGTGATCATGAAGACCGTTGGGCTATTGGGGTTGTTCGAATCGGACGGCTTTTCCGAAAAATAAAGGAGGCGTGTGCGAACGGGTTTGACATTACCGACCCACGGAAATGCCGGCTTCGGAAGAGGCGTCGTATCGGCCGGAAGACGCAACGGCGGTTCAGGCGCGGTGGGCGACGAGACGATCGTTGCGATCAAGCGAACCGGATCGTTCTCACCGACCGGGCCTGTATTCACGCTTCGCGTGAGCAGCGTACCGGTTGTCGATGCAGGAGGACCCTTTACGATGAATTCTCCGCGGCCGCCGGGGGGCAGGCCGATGTGATCGACCCAAACCACGCCCGGCCCGGGAATCCCGTTTTCATTCAGCGGAACGCCGTCCATCGCAACGACTTCCACTGGCTGCGCCAATCCGTTGTAGATGAGCTGCAAATTGAGATACGTGATTGCTGACGCGTTTACGACGCGCCAGAGCTGTCGCTCGAGCGGCTTCGTGCGGATGATCGCGGGCCTGTACTCGGGATAAGAAACCGGAACAAAGTTGATGGAGAGATCCTTCGCGGGTTTACCTGTGCCGGAGCCGGTGTTGAGCACTTCGCCGTCCGCGTCAAGAACGGCGGGCGGAGGCTTTGGGCCGTTATCGAGCGGCGCTGCGTTCGGATTTACCAGATCCTGATCGCGAATAACCAATACTCGCTCGGGAAGCCCGGCGACCTCGTGTTCCGCGCGCTGCAAGCCCTCGACGATCAGAGCGCCGGACGCGCCGCCGAGCACCTGCACTTTCGCGAATCCATGAATGTGCGGGTGATACCAATAAAGGCCAGGCGGTTCGTCGGGCGGGATTTGAAGTTTGTATTCCATCGTGCCGGAGGGATCGACGGCGGTTTGCAGCACGTCGTCTTCATGGCAGGCGGCGGGCACAGTGAGGCCATGGAAATGGAGATTCGTCGACGTGGGACTCATGCGCGTGCCGCCGCCGCAGGGCGCCTTCGCCATGGACATCGAAAGGCCCATCATCATTGGTGTCGTTTGCGGTTGCTTTGCGGCGATGGCGGCCGAAAGCTCGTTTTTGAGAGAGAGTTCGAGCCAATCGCCGGGTTTCAGACGCAGCGTGGGCGCTTCCGCGCCGTCTTTATAAACGTAACAGTAACCGACCTCGCCATCTGGCTCGATGAAATTGCGGAAGGTGAGCTCGAGTTTGAGCACGCCGTTGTGGCTGGCGAGACTTTCAGGCTCCGGCACATCGCTGCCGGGAGCGGGGCGCCGGCAGATTTGAGCCGTGCGCGGCGTTGCAAACGCAGCAGCCGGCGC
>DATEME010000224.1:0-4140 GCA_035275865.1 Candidatus Acidiferrales bacterium
ATTCTCGCCGAACCGCAAAAGTTCCTCGACTTCGTGTGCCTCGCGATGTTCCATCTCGCCGAGCACTTCCCGCGACTTCTCGGGCGGCAAGTTCGCGATGAGGTCGGCGGCCTCATCCGGGTTCATCTCTTCGAGAATGTCCGCCGCCTTTTCGGGATCCAGCTTCTCGACCACCTGCGTCTGGAGCCGTTTATCGAGCTCGGCGATGGCCTCGGCGGCCACTTCCTCGTCGAGCGAGTCGAAAATCGACTGCCGCTCGGCTGGGGAAAGCTCTTCGGCGATATCGGCCAGGTCGGCCGGGTGCAGTCTCGCGAGCCGGTCGCTCGAAAGTTTCAGCTTCACGCGGCGCAGCGGGTCAGGCTCGATCAGATTGACGAATTCCCAGAGGATGGTCCGCGTGGGCAATTTGGACTGAATCCGGCGAATCGCCATCGGCGGCACCACGCCCTGCAGCAGCCGCCGCACCGCTGACGGCAGGCCAATATCCACGGTCGTGATCCGCAGCTCCGTATTGCCGTTGTTCTTCTGATCCGCAAGATCGACGTCGTTTACCCGGACTACTTTGCGGCCATGGGTATCGATGATCTGCTGGTCGAGCAGGTCCTTGCGCATCGCAAGCCAAGCTTCGTTGGGATGGTAGAGTTCGAGGGCCGATTCATCCGTCGAGAGCTGCACTTTCCCCGGTGCGACCGATGCGATTTGGTCGGCGCGGGCGACCAGCGGGCGGTATTGTCCCCTGCCCAGCAGCAGCCGTGAAATGCGGTTGGGCTGCTCGTCTGGAACGATGAACATTTCCTTAACTTTGCCGACAAAGTTGCCGGCTGCATCGTGGGCTTCGGCGCCCAGGATCTCGGTTGCATGCAACATTTCTACCTCCAGACGGCAGGTCGCCGCCCAGCAAACGCGGGCAAAAAAAAATGCCCGGGGCGCGGCCGCATCCCCGGGCAGACGAAAACGCCGCTCCGACTATGTCAGGCCGGGACTCGCCCCTCGACTTACGCGAGCCCTCTCACTCAGCCAGGCTGGTCGAACGCGGACGGTGCCCGCCCCAAGAACGTTGCCAGCCGACTGTGGACCGGAACCTACGGCTCTGCCGCGTAAACCCGCTACGCCACCAGGCTCCGAATTAGGCACACCAACTTCCATTCTTTCGTGGGCCTCCAAATTGACTAGTAAAGTGATATGAAAAGTTTGTCAAGCAAAGAGTGCGATTGCCGCAAGAAATTCCGTCTCAAAACAGCATATGACGCACGGGACGACCTTTTTTTCGCCGTTCTGCCGAGTAAAGGTCAAAATACGTCGCTCGCATATAGTCTTTCGGGGCGAATCCCAGGTCGTGAGCGAGGCGATCGATTGCCTCGGGCTTGCCCTCGAGCTCGAGGAACGTGCCAACGGGCGTCTCGTCCAGCTCAAGATGAACGTCCTTGACGCGGAAGGCCGTCCGGTATTTTTCGTAACGAAATTTCGACCGGAGTCCTAGACAGCCCAGCGCAAAGGGCCAACCGCGGTCGACCAGGGTGCGTTTCGCCCCCGGTGCCCGTTTCGAAGCGCGAAGTACGACCTCCCGCTCCAGATTTTGCTTATAAAGGTCCCGCTTTCCCAGTGCACCCTCTGGCGGGGCCGGAGATTTGGCGGTCAGGACCATCCTTTCAGGGCCGCCCACGGCAAAGGCGGAGGGGGCAGGAGTTTCGGTCCTTAACCTTAGCAGGCGACCTCGGCTCCGCAAATCCGAGCCATCCGTGTCAAAAAGCGTGTTCCGTTCGAGCACGCGTCCGCGCGGCTTAATCCCCAAGGCATGCAGCTTTTCGATCAGGCCGTGTAAATCCTTTACCGCTAACTTTATTTCTGTCTCGCGATGGGTATCCGATTTCCTGGGCATGAAAGGAGTATAATCGCTCCCCTGCCTGAACCAATTGGAATCGTGACCGAACCGACCACTCCACTGATGCAGCAGTACCACGCCGTGAAGAAGCAGCATCCGGCGGCGCTATTGCTCTTCCGCCTGGGCGATTTTTACGAGCTTTTCTACGACGACGCCGTCATCGCGTCGAAAATCCTGCAAATCACGCTGACTTCGCGAAACAAGGAGAAGGGCCAACAAGTCCCGATGTGCGGAGTGCCCTATCACGCGGCGGAGAACTATATTTCGCGGCTCATCCGCGCCGGGCATCGCGTGGCGATCTGCGAGCAAATGGAAGAGCCAGGGCCGGGCAAAAAGATCGTTCGGCGCGAGGTGATTCGCGTTCTAACGCCGGGAACGGCCACGGCGGCGACTCTCGTTCAGGAGAAAGAGAATAATTTCTTGGCCGCTATTGCCCGCGGCAGCGTTGCCGCCCAAGGCGGGCGCGCAAAGGCTCAACGGATGGCGGCTTCAGGCAGCGGGGGAGGCTCGGCGCAAGGCTCGCTGGAGTTGAGCAATACAGGCGCGACTCCGGCGGACGCGGCGATTGGCTTGGCATATGTGGATCTGTCGACGGGCGAATTCCGCGCGACTGAATTTACAGGCGAGAAGGCCGAATTTCGCCTGCGGGACGAATTGGGCGTCCTGCGAGCGCGCGAAATCCTGCTGCCCAAACCGCGAACGCTCTTTCCTGCGGCAGCTCCGTCCGAGTCAAACGGCCTTGGTGCGGTCGAAACGCGCCTTGAAGACTGGATCTTCGAACCGAACCAAGCGGCACGGCTGCTCGAAGAGCAGTTTCGCGTGGCCGTTCTCGATGGATTCGGGCTCGTGGGGCATCCGCTCGCCACGTCGGCGGCGGGCGCGATTGTCCACTATTTGCGCGAAACCTCCTCCATTGGCGCGGGCAAAGAATCCTCCAACGGCACCGGCCCATCGCTCCGGCCGTCCGGCACGGGGCTCGAGCACCTCGACCGGATCGCGTATTACGAGCAGCAAGACGCGATGGCGCTCGATGCCGTCACGGTCCGCAATCTGGAGCTGGTCGAGCCGTCCGGCAGCGATGACGCCTCGGCTACGCTGCTCTCGGCCCTCGACGAGACAGCTACTGGAATGGGTGCGCGTTTGCTGAGGCGTTGGATTTGCCGCCCGGAGATTTCCCTTCCCGAAATCGAAGCTCGACTCGACGCCGTGGCCGACTTGAAATCACGTACGGTAGTTCGCGAAGAGCTTTACGCGGCGCTCGGGCAGATCCTCGACCTGGAGCGCCTCACCAGCCGCGTCACGCTCGGCATCGCCACTCCACGCGATCTCCTGGCGCTGAAATCGTCGCTCGAAAAGATTCCGCAACTGCGGCGGCTGATTGGCGTGGGAGGCGATACCCTTTCGCCGACGCCAGCCGCAAATGTCGCCGCTGGGAGCCCGGCCGCTTCGCCTGCGCCTCGGCTTGAAAATCTGGCGCACGAAATGGACGATCTTGCCGACGTCCATTCGCTCATCGCGCGCGGCATTGACGACGATCCCCCCGCCCTCGCGGGCGATCCCGGCGTGATCCGGCGTGGCTTTCATGCTGAATTGGACGAGCTTCGCGATATTACGAGGCAAGGGCGGCAGATCATCGCCGCGATGGAAGATCGCGAGCGTAAGCGCACCGGCATCGCCTCGCTGAAGATTCGCTACAACCAGGTCTTCGGCTACTACATCGAGGTGACCAAGCCAAATTTGTCGCTCGTTCCGGCCGATTACGAGCGCAAACAGACGCTCGTCAACGCCGAGCGCTTCACTTCGGGCGAACTCAAGGAGCATGAGCGCAAGATCCTGACCGCCGAAGAGCGCGTGATCGAAATCGAACGCCGGCTTTATGCCGAGATTCGCGAATCGATCGCACGCGAGGCTCCACGGCTCCGCCGCACGGCTGCGGCAATCGGTCAACTCGACGTCCTCGTAAATTTCGCCCGCCTCGCCGCGGCGCGGACCTACACTCGCCCCCAATTTACGGAGTCTTCTCTGGGCATAGCCACCAGCCCATCAAGCGCGGCAGGCGCGAGTCTATCGGCGACGGACCCGCGCGCCAGAGACGCTGTATCGGAGCGAAGACGCGGCATTTTGATGATCTCTTCCGGCCGCCATCCCGTAATCGAGCGGCTCATCGAGCAACGCGGCGAGCGATTCGTCCCCAACGACCTCTATCTCGACAACGAAACGCAGTGCCTGCTCATCATCACCGGGCCAAACATGGGCGG
>DATEME010000225.1:0-1624 GCA_035275865.1 Candidatus Acidiferrales bacterium
TCTCGTGATATCGACAGTTGTTGTAGTACCTGACGAACTCCTCGATGTGGACACGTCGGTGGCCGACATGGTGGTGCACAGCTTCCAGGCCAGGATGTAGCGCGAGAAGTCATCGAGCACGGTGGACAGATAGAACCAGCCCAGCCGATGACCTTCAGATAGGTGAAGTCGGTCTGCCAAAGCTGGTTGGGCGCGGTCGTCGGATTGGCGAAGCGATCGGGGGACTATCAGGAATTTCGTGCGCGAGGCCGTTTTTCGTCATTGGCAGACGAACCTTTCGCCGAAGACGACGGCGAATTGGGTCTTGGCCTCGAACCATTCGCGTGGCGGCCGTTTCCATTCGTCAGCCGCGTTGTTCAAAACCAAGTATAGCAGCTTCATCGCCGCATCGTCATTCGGGAAGTGCCCTCTAACACGAACGGCCCGACGGAGCTTGGCGTTCAGCGCCTCGATCGCGTTCGTGGTGTAGACGATCCGCCGCACGCTTTCGGGGTAGGCGAAGAACGGCACGACGTGCTCCCAGTTGCGCTGCCAGCTCTGGGCGATGGCCGGATATCTTTGACCCCAGAAGCTTGTCTCGAACTCCGCCAAGGCCTTCAGGCCAGCTTCAGCGTTCTTGGCTCGGTAGATCGCCTTTAGCGCTGGAACAACGAGCTTGCGGTCCTTCCAGGACACGAACTCCAGCGAGTGGCGGATCAGATGCACGATACAAGTCTGGATCACGGTTAGCGGGAACACAGCATTGATCGCCTCGGGAAAGCCCTTCAGGCCATCGACGACGGCGATCAGAATGTCACCAATGCCGCGGCTCTTCAGCTCATTCATGACGCGCAGCCAGAACTTGGCGCCCTCGGTCTGCTCGATCCAGATGCCGAGTATCTCCTTCGTGCCATCCGGGCGAATGCCAAGCGCAATGTAGACGGCCTTGTTACGGACAAAGCCTTCGTCGCGGATTTTGACCCGTATCGCGTCGAAGAAGACCAGCGGATAGCAGACGTCCAGCGGTCGGTTCTGCCATTCCGCGACCTCCTCCAGGACCGCATCGGTGACCGCCGAAATCAGGTCTGCCGACACGTCGATGCCGTAGAGCTCCTCGAGATGGCCGCGGATCTCGCGCACGCTCATGCCGCGCGCATACATCGAGATAATCTTGTCGTCGAAGTCGGGGAATCGCCGCTGATACTTCGCGATCAGCTTCGGATCGAACGTCCCGGCCCGGTCGCGCGGGATCGACAGCGTCATCTTCGACGTGCCAGTCAGAACCGACTTCTTCGAATGGCCGTTGCGGCGATTGGCGCCGCCTTCAACCCGCTCATCATCCAGGTGCTCGTCGAGTTCGGCATTCAGAATCCGCTCCGACAGTGCCTTCTTCAGGTCGTCAAGCAGGCCGTCCTTCGCAAACACTTCATTCGGATCGCGGCCGGCAAGCAACTGGTCCAGAAGTCCTTTCTCGATCGCCATGTGATGATTCTCCTCTATCCATCATCATGGCCTCACGCACATAATTCCCGACAGTCCCCGGTAAAGCCGTTACACGCCCAGTGATCGTCATGCGACGAACCACGCGTATCTAGATGTTTAGTCCTAGACTTTGATGGTGCATCCTCATCGCACGATTCGAAGG
>DATEME010000226.1:0-1633 GCA_035275865.1 Candidatus Acidiferrales bacterium
TCACGCGCATGAGCGTCTTCACCTCGCTCGCCAAGCTCGACATGAAGCGCGGCGTGCGCCTGTCCCGGCACGCCTATTCGTCACGCACGAGGAAAGAACCGCCAGCGATCCTTGCGGCGCATTTCGAATCCACGGATGGCGAGATCCTGGCGGAATACACCCAGGAGCAGCTTGCAAAGGTAACGGTGTGAGTCAGCGTCAATGTTGGATCAGTTGCATAGCCACTTCGAGTACGGGCCCTTCGTCGGATTGCCGCATGGCCACTATGCCGCGATCGCGATCGACGCCCCGATGCGGTTCAAGGCCTATGCGTCAGCGGAGCTTCAGCCCTGGAGTTATCGTCGCGATAACGAGCGTCATTATCGGACGATGAGCTTCGAGGAGCTCAGGGCACTGCCGATCCGAGAGCTGGCGGCGCCGAGCGGCTGTCACGTGTTTCTATGGACGTCTGGGCCGTACTACGCACGTTCGCTCGAATTAGAGCAAATTTCGCTCGGCTCGAATCGGGAGGATTCCCAACGCTTTAACAATGAGCGAGTCTGCCGGCATTGATTCGCTTTTGGGAGCGAGCGATGCCGACGCCCTATTCCGTCGACTTGCGTGCCCGAGTGATTGAAGACGTGGAGACCGGTGCCTCGCGGCGCGAGGCGGCCGAACGCTATGGAATCAGCCCCAGCGTGGTGGTGATCTGGGTGCAGCGTTTCGAGGAGACCGGCAGCGTTGCAGCAAAGCCAAGCGGCGGCAGCATCTCGCCGCTGGAGCAGCACGCAGAGTTTCTGCTGGGTCTGATTGCCAACCAGCCGGACCTGACGCTGGAGGAGATCGTCGCGGCGATGCGCAAACGCCGGATCGCAGGTAGCCGCAGCGCGGTGTGGCGGTTCTTCGCTCGCCGCAACATCAGCTTCAAAAAAAACTCTGTACGCGGCGGAGCAGAAGCGTGCGGACGTAGCCCGCGAACGCCGGCGCTGGATGCGCGAGCAAGGCATGTTTGACCCGGCGCGGCTGGTGTTCATCGACGAAACCTGCACGAACACTGCGATGGTGCGGCTGCGCGGCCGTGCTCCGCGTGGCCAGCGGCTCGTCGGCTACGCGCCGCATGGACATTGGAAAACAATCACCTTCGTGGGCGGCCTGCGGCAACGCGGCATGAGCGCACCATTTGTGCTCGAAGGAGCCATCAACGGGCCGATGTTTCTCGCCTATGTGAAGCAATGCCTTGTCCCGACCCTCAAGCGCGGCGACATCGTGCTGATGGACCATCTGCCGGCCCACAAGGTCGCCGGCGTCGCGGAGGCGATCGAAGCAGCGGGCGCGACATTGATTTATCTTCCGAAGTATTCGCCGGACCTCAACCCGATCGAGCTGGCCTTCAGCAAACTCAAGGCGCATCTGCGCAAGGCGGCCGAGCGTACGATTCTGCGGCTCTTGCGTCGGATCCGTCGCGTCGTTACCGATTTCAGCCCGCAAGAATGCAGAAAATTCTTTCGCCATGCCGGCTATGCTCGAACATGACCGGAATCCGCTCTAGTTAATGTGCTCAAGGGCGAGATGTCCATAGTCGGTCCGCGGCCACACGCGGCGTTTCACGACAACCACTTTGACAAAATCATCGCAAACTACGCTTTTCGGCAAC